>NZ_JBHXME010000068.1:21634-52178 GCF_042721125.1 Streptomyces sp. NPDC058469 | reverse complement strand
CGACCCGCTGGGCCGCGGCCGGGCCGCCATGTCGGCACGCACCGAGCAGCTCAGGCCGCGCACGGACACCGCCGACCGGCTGGTGAGTTCCGTGTGCCCCTACTGCGCGGTGGGCTGCGGCCAGCAGGTCTACGTCAAGGACGACAAGGTCGTCCAGATCGAGGGCGACCCCGACTCGCCCATCAGCCGCGGCCGCCTGTGCCCCAAGGGCTCCGCCACGCTCCAGCTCACCACCGGCCCCGCCCGCCGTCACGAGGTGCTGTACCGGCGGCCGCACGCCCCCGACTGGGAGCCCCTCGACCTGGAGACCGCCATGGACATGGTGGCCGACCGGGTGATCGAGACGCGGCGCCGGACCTGGGAATGGGAGTCCGAGGGGCTGCGCACCGCGCGCACTCTCGGCATCGCCAGCCTGGGCGGCGCGACCCTCGACAACGAGGAGAACTACCTCATCAAGAAGCTGCTGACCGGTCTCGGGATCGTCCAGGTGGAGAACCAGGCCCGGGTCTGCCACAGCTCCACGGTCGCCGGGCTCGGTACCTCCTTCGGGCGGGGCGGTGCCACCACCTTCATGCAGGACCTCCAGCACGCCGACTGCATCGTCATCCAGGGCTCCAACTTCGCCGAGGCGCACCCGGTGGGCTTCCAGTGGGTGATGGAGGCCAAGAAGCGCGGCGCCCGCATCATCCACGTCGACCCGCGTTTCACCCGCACCAGCGCGCTGGCCGACCTGCACGTCCCGATCCGGGCCGGCAGCGACATCGCGTTCCTCGGCGCGATCATCAACCACGTCCTCACCGAGGAGAAGGACTTCCGCGAGTACGTTCTCGCCTACACCAACGCCGCCACCCTGGTGAGCGAGGACTTCCGCGACACCGAGGACCTCGACGGCGTCTTCTCCGGCCTGGACGAGGACAAGCACCACTACGATCCGTCGAGCTGGCAGTACCAGGGCGTCGAGGTGCAGCAGCCCACCGGCGAGGTCGACGAACAGTACGAGGAGCGCGTCCGCGGCTCCGGCGGCCCCGAGGCACACGGCTCGGGCGGGGCTCGTACCGCCGGCCGGCCGCCTCGCGACGACACGCTGCGGCATCCGCGCTGCGTCTACCAGATCCTCAAGCGCCACTACGCCCGCTACACCCCGGAGTTGGTGGAGGAGGTCTGCGGGGTGCCGCGCGAGACGTTCCTGCGGGTGTGCGAGGACCTGACCGCGAACTCGGGCCGCGAGCGGACGAGCGCGTTCGCGTACGCGGTCGGCTGGACCCAGCACTCGGTCGGCGCGCAGTACATCCGCGCCGCGAGCGTGCTCCAACTGCTGCTCGGCAACATCGGCCGCCCCGGCGGCGGCATCCAGGCCCTGCGCGGCCACGCCTCCATCCAGGGCTCCAGCGACATCCCCACCCTCTTCAACCTGCTGCCCGGCTACCTCCCCATGCCGCACGCCCACGCGCACGAGAACCTGGACGCGTTCATCGAGGCCAGCCGCACGGACAAGGGCTTCTGGGGCAACATGCGGGCCTACTTCGTGAGCCTCCTCAAGGCGTACTACGGCGACGCGGCCACCGCCGCCAACGACTTCTGCTTCGACCACCTGCCGCGCCTGACCGGCTCCCACTCCACCTACGACACGGTGCTGGCCCAACTCGACGGCGTGTGCAAGGGCTACTTCCTGATGGGCGAGAACCCGGCCGTCGGCTCCGCCAACACACGGCTCCAGCGCCTCGGCATGGCCAACCTGGAGTGGCTCGTCGTGCGCGACTTCTCCCTCATCGAGTCGGCGACCTGGTGGCAGGACGGGCCGGAGATCGAGACCGGGGAACTGCGTACCGAGGACATCGGCACCGAGGTGTTCTTCTTCCCGGCCGCCGCCCACACCGAGAAGAACGGCTCCTTCACCAACACCAACCGCTGGCTGCAGTGGCACCACGCGGCCGTAGAGCCCGAGGGCGACGCCCGCAGCGACCTGTGGTTCATGTACCACCTGGGCCGCCGCATCAAGGAGCGGCTGGCCGCGTCGACCGACCCGATGGACCGGCCCGTGCAGGATCTTACCTGGGACTATCCGGTGGACGGCGCATTGCGGGAGCCGGTCGCCGCCGCCGTGCTCGCCGAGATCAACGGCCACGGCCCGGACGGGGCGCCGCTCTCGGCGTACACCGAACTCAAGGACGACGGCTCGACGAGGTGCGGCTGCTGGATCTACTGCGGGGTGTACGCGGACGGCGTCAACCAGGCCGCCCGCCGCAGGCCCGGCAGCGAACAGGACTGGGTGGCGGCCGAGTGGGCCTGGGCATGGCCCGCCAACCGCCGCGTCCTCTACAACCGGGCCTCGGCCGCCCCGGACGGCACACCGTGGAGCGAGCGCAAGGCGTACGTCTGGTGGGACGAGGCCGAGGGGAAGTGGACCGGGCACGACGTCCCCGACTTCGTGCCCGACCGAGCGCCCGACTTCGTACCGCCGGACGACGCCCGCGGACCGGACGCCCTGCGCGGCGACGACCCGTTCATCATGCAGGCCGACGGCAAGGGCTGGCTCTACGCGCCCGCGGGACTGGAGGACGGCCCTCTCCCCACGCACTACGAACCGCAGGACTCGCCCTTCACCAACGCCCTCCATCCGTCCACACCACGTTCCCCCGTACGGCAGTTGCTGCCCCGCGAGGGCAACCGCTATCACCCGAGCGGCGACGACAAGGGCGCCGAGGTCTTCCCCTACGTCGTCACCACGCACCGCCTCACCGAGCACTTCACGGCGGGCGGCATGAGCCGCTGGTCGCCCTATCTCTCCGAGCTCCAGCCGGAGTTCTTCTGCGAGGTCTCCCCCCAACTGGCCGCCGAACGCGGCCTTGAGCACATGGGATGGGCCACCATCGTCACGGCCCGCAACGCCGTCGAGGCCCGCGTCATGGTCACCGCGCGGATCAGGCCTCTGACGGTGCACGGCCGGACGGTCCACCAGATCGGACTGCCGTTCCACTGGGGGCCCAACGGGGTGGCCACCGGCGACGCGGCCAACGAACTCGTCGCGATCGCCCTCGATCCCAACGCCCACATCCAGGAGGACAAGGCGCTGACCGCCGACATCCGCCCGGGGCGCCGGCCGCGCGGCCCCGACCTGCCGAAGCTGGTCGCCGAGTACCGCAGGCGCGCGGGCATCACCGCCACGACCGGGACGGAGACACGGACATGACGGACCGTCACCTGCTGAGCGGTGTGGAACCCGACCCGGCGCGCGACGCCGGACACCCCGAACCCCCGCCCCGCGTGGGCTTCTTCACCGACACCTCCGTCTGCATCGGCTGCAAGGCCTGCGAGGTGGCGTGCAAGGAGTGGAACGCCATCCCGGAGGACGGGCTCTCCCTCACCGGCATGAGCTACGACAACACGCAGGGACTCGGCGCTTCCACCTGGCGCCACGTCGCCTTCATCGAACAGCAGAAACCACAGGTCCCGGCACCGGGCGGACGGACTCAACTCCCCCTGGTGGAAGCCGAGTCGGAAGCGCCAGGCGGCGAGCCCGGCGAACTGCGCTGGCTGATGTCGTCCGACGTGTGCAAGCACTGCACCCACGCGGCCTGTCTGGACGTCTGCCCCACCGGCTCCCTCTTCCGGACCGAGTTCGGCACGGTCGTCGTCCAGGAGGACATCTGCAACGGCTGCGGCTACTGCGTACCCGCCTGCCCGTACGGCGTCATCGAGCAACGCCCCGACGACGGCCGGGCGTTCAAGTGCACGATGTGCTACGACCGGCTCGGCGCCGGACAGGAACCCGCCTGCGCCAAGGCCTGCCCGACGGAGTCCATCCAGTTCGGCCCGCTGGACGAACTGCGCGAGCGAGCCGCGCTGCGCGTGGACCAGCTGCACGAGGCGGGCGTGGACGGCGCCCGGCTCTACGGCCATGAACCTGACGACGGAGTCGGCGGCGACGGCGCGTTCTTCCTGCTCCTCGACAAACCCGAGGTCTACGGGCTGCCCCCGAACCCGGTCGTCACCACCCGCGACCTCCCCACGATGTGGAAGCACGCAGGTGCGGCGGCCCTCTCACTGGTCGGCGGCTTCGCGCTCTCCTTCGCGCTGCCCGCCCTCCGGGGAAGGAAGGGAACACGATGACGACGACGGGACAGGACGGGCGACGCGGTCGCCGTGGGCGTGGCGGGCGTCGCGGGGAGCAACTCATGGTCCCCCGCGCCGAGTTCGAGTCGTATTACGGGCGCCCGATCATCAAGGCACCGTCCTGGGCCGCCCGGGACATCGCCGGGTACTTCTTCCTCGGCGGGCTCGCCGGCGCGGGCTCCGTGCTCGCGGCGGGTGCCCAGCTCACGGGACGCACGAACACCGCCACGGCGATGAAGGTGTCCTCGCTCGCCGCGGTCTCGCTGTCCGCCGCCGCGCTCGTGCACGACCTCGGAGTGCCGAGCCGGTTCCCGAACATGCTCCGGGTCCTCAAGCCCACCTCGCCCATGAGTGTGGGCTCGTGGCTGCTCGCCGGCTACGGTCCGGCCGCCGGCGCGGCCGCCGTCAGCGCCGTCACCGGGCGGCTGCCCCGCGCAGGTGCCGCGGCGACCGCGGCGGCGGCGCTGCTGGGCCCGGCGGTCGCCTCGTACACGGCGGTCCTGGCGGCGGACACCGCCGTACCGGCCTGGCACGGCGCACACCGCGAACTCCCCTACCTGTTCGTCGCGTCCGCGACGGCGGCCGCGGCCGGAATGGCCCTGGTCCTCGGGCCCGTGACCGAGTCCGCTCCGGCCCGCTGCGCCGCACTGCTGGCAGCCGCGGCCGAGGCGACGGCAACCGGCGCGGCCGAGAAGCGGCTGGGCATGGTCGCCGAGACCTACCGTCAGGACCGGGCCGGAACTCTGCTGAGGGCCGCCCGGCTGCTCACCGCGGCCGGTGCCGCGGGCGGCCTGCTGCTCGGCCGCCGCAGTCGACCGGCCGCCGTGGCGAGCGGACTTGCCCTCCTCGCGGGCTCCGCGTGCACCCGTTTCGGCATCTTCGCGGCCGGAGTGGCCTCGGCGGAGGACCCGAAATACACCGTGCTGCCCCAACAGGCCGACGACCAGCCCGACGAGGGCTGAGGGTTGGGTTCCGGACGTGGGCTTTGGGGCCTCACACCCTGTCCCTCTGGCACCGGGGCGCCCGGGTAGCGACCATGTATCTGAAGGACGACGACACAGGACCGGGATCGCGACCTCGGAGAAACGATGACTTCAGACACCCCTTCGGGAAGCGGCGCGCCGCATGATGTCCCGACAGAGCCCTCCGTGCCTGCGGAGGTCGTGGAGGAGATCGTAGAACTGCGGGAAGAGGTCGGCCAGTTGAAGGAGGCCGTCACCTCGCACGCCACGGTGGACCAGGCCATCGGCATGATGGTCGCCCTCGGCCGTGTCACGCCGGACGAGGGGTGGGCCGTACTCCGTGAGGTCTCCCAGCTCACGAACATCAAGCTGCGCAACATCGCGGAACTGATCCTCATCTGGGGGCGGAACGGAGACCTCCCGTCCGACGTCCGGGCGCCCCTGGAAGAGGCCCTCGACAAGTACGGGCCCACCCAGATTCCCGGAGCTCCACCCCCACCGTGATCCGGCGTTGTCGTTTGCGGCGGCCCCAGCCCGGTAGTCGGAGGAAGGCGGACAACTGTCCAACCGCTCCCGGGAGGGTTCGGCAGTGAGCCCGCCACCGGCCGCCCCGGGAGAAGTCCCGCAGGGCGGCCGGCCTCGCCTCCGAAGCGGGCTAGGCGGCGTCGGCCAGGACGCGTTCGCGCACCGTGGCGCAGGAGGTGCTGATCAGCCGGGAGACGTGCATCTGCGAAACACCCAGCTGCTCCGCTATGCAGCTCTGGGTCATGCCCCGGAAGAAACGGAGGTAGAGGATGGTGCGCTCGCGCTCGGGCAGCGTCCGCAGAGCGGGCTTGACGCCCTCACGGTCCACGACCAGGTCGAAACCGGTGTCCCGCTCCCCCAGCAGGCCGGCGAGCGTCGTACCGGCGTCCTCACCCGGTGTCTCGGCGTCCAGCGAGAGCGCGGTGAAGCTGTCCAGCGCCTCCAGACCGACGCGTACGTCCTCCTCGCTCAGCTGCGCGTACGCGGCGATCTCCGCGATGCCGGGGCGCCGGTCCGAACCCGTTGCGGACAGGTCCCGCAGGGCGACGCGCACCCTGTTGCGCAGTTCCTGCACGCGCCGGGGCACATGCAGCGCCCACATGTGGTCGCGGAAATGGCGCTTGATCTCGCCGGTGACGGTCGGAACGGCGTAGCTCTCGAAGGCATGCCCGCGGTCGGGATCGTAGCCGTCGACGGCCTTGACCAGGCCCAGTGCCGCGACCTGCCGCAGATCCTCGAAGTCCTCTCCCTTTCCCCGGTAACGGCCCGCGATACGCTCCGCCATGGGGAGCCAGAGGCGGACGAGTTCGTCGCGCAGAGCGTCCCGCTCGGGCCCGTCGGGCAGGTGCGCGAGGCGGGCGAAGGCGGCGGCGGTGTCGGGGGCGTCGTCGTGCGGATGGCGCTTCCTGGTGACTGTGGCCATGGTGCTCACAGCTCCCTCAAGGGGTTGCCGACTGGACGGTCCCCATGGGAGCGAGCACGCACTGACCAGGTGAAACACACCCGCGATCCGGCATACGCCAGCTCCCACGGACGTGCCTCCTGTCCGAAGCACTCACAGGCCGCATTCCCGCTCGGACACCCTCGAAACAGTCATCCGCAGAGAATGACACTGCGCAATCAGATCCCCCCGAAATATGATAAATGGGGTCGCGGGGTGCGGGACGCATAGAAGCCGAACCCCTGGGGCCGCGGAGCCGCCTCACCGAACACCACGGGGGAAGGCAACTCCGCAGCCCAGTTCTCTCCGGCCACCCAGCCACCACCCGAGCCCCCCTCGCCGTCCAGTCAAACAGCGTGCACCGTTGCGGACGGGTCCTGCGGTGTTGAAGACCTGATCGAGCACTCCGAGACCCTGCGCGCGCTGCACGCCGAGAACGGCAGCCCCGTAGCCCGCCGACGGATGGACGACGTCGCCTACACACTGTGTGTATCGACCGGCAGCCGTGACATCGACGCGGCCCTCATCGCGGCCCGGCACCAACTCCCCGGCGCCCGGCCACAGGACGACTCCTTGATGACGGCCGACTGACGACCCCGTACGTCTCGTCCTGCGAACTGATGTGGTTGCCGTGGCCGATGAGGGGGACTCGGACGACAGGAGGAGTCCTCTGCCATACAGCCGGAGCGCCGTACGGCAGGCTCCGTGACAGCGCCAAGTCGAGGAGTTCTCATGGAAAACCGTCACGACGAGGACCTCTACACACGTGACCGTCCCACTCACCCCACGCTGCCCGAGGACCGGCCACGCGGGGCACAGCCCAAGGCGTCGGTGAGCCACCGAGGCCCGTGGCTGACGGCCGGTCTCATCATCGGCGTCATTCTGTTGATCTTCATCGGGATCGCCTTGTTCCCCTGATCGTCCTGTCGCCATGGGCGGGCGCTCGATGCCGCAGAGGGGAGGGGAGCCAAGCGCCGAGACGGCGGCGTGGCTCCCCTGGACGCAAAGATCGCCGTGTTGCTGTCATCGTCCCGTACGGAACCTGTCAGTTCTGCCGGGGGTGACCAGGCTGCTGGACGGTGTGCGCCGGTGCGACGTCCCGGTCATCTACGTCAACGGCAACTTCGGGCAGTGGCGCTCCCACCACGGCGAACTCCTGGAGGCCGCCCGGCGCGGACCTGGTACGGGCCATCGCCCCCGACGACACGTCGCTGTTCGTCGTCAAGGCACGGCACTCGGCGTTCTACGAGCCCCCACTGAGCTATCTGCTCGGCCAGGAAGATGACGACCACATGGTGCTGTGCGGGCAGGTCACCGAGCAGTGCGTGCTGTACTCGGCGCTCTACGCCCACATCCGGCATCTGACGATGACGGTGCCGCGCGACGCGGTCGCTCACATCCACCAGGGCCTGGCCGAATCCGCCCTGCGGATGATGGAACGCAACATGGGAGCGCGCATCACGACCGCGGACGAGGTCCGCTTCCCCGACCCGACCCGACCCGACCGATGACGAACAACGCGGCCCGAACGCGCCGCCCGACACGGGGTCATACGGCGAGCGCCGCGTTCACCGGCCCTTGCGCAAGGCCTGCGCGGCGACCTCCAGGTCCGCCACCAGCCCCGCGTACGCGGCGTCCCTGTCGTCGGAGCGCAGGACCGCCGAAGGATGAAGCGTCGCGACCGCCCAGCGCTCCGCCTCCTCGTCGCGCCCGTCCTCATCCGGCAGCGGGATCAGTGTTCCGCGGTCCTTGGTCACCCGGAACGAGCGTCCGAGCAGCGCTTTTCCGGCTGTCGCACCGAGGGCCACCACCACGTCCGGCCGGATCAGGCGCAGCTCGGCCCGGAGCCAAGGCCGGCAGGCGGTCAGTTCCCGCAGGTTCGGCGCCTTGTGGATACGGCGTTTGCCGCTTTCGGCGAGGGTGAACTTGAAATGCTTCACCGCGTTGGTGACATACGTATTGTCCCGATCGATCCCGGCCTCTGCCAGGGCTTTGTCCAGCAGCCGGCCGGCCGGTCCGACGAAGGGCTCACCCCGCCTGTCCTCCTGGTCTCCGGGCTGCTCCCCGACGAGCACGATCCGCGCGGTCGACGTGCCCTCACCGAAGACCGTCCCTGTGGCCTTCTCGAAGAGGGGACAGCCCCGGCACTCCGCCGCCGCCTGCCGGTGCGCGGGCAGCCCGCCCCGCTTCGGCAGGTAAGGAGTCGCGTCGTACGCGGCAGGACCCGCCTCGTGGTCCTTCGGCTCGTTCCCGGATCGACTCATGGGCTCACCTGGTCACTTCCTGCCGGAGCCACCGCTCCCGAAGGAGCCGCTGGAACCGGCCTCCCACCTGGGGACCTCCTGATTCCGGCCCCGTTTGCTCCCTGAGGCGTGAAGGCTGCTCGGCCTGAGCCGCTCACTCTCGTCGGCGGCACGCGGGACCTCGTCCGGCTCCCGCACCTCACGCACTTCCCGTACGGGTCCGGCCTCCGGCAGCCTGGGGTGTTCGTCCGGCCGGGGCGGCCGCGGCTGCTGCCGCCGCACCTTCACGCCCAGCCGAACCGCCCCCATCAGCAGGCCCACGACCACGAGGCCGCCGACGAAGGCACCGATCGCCCCCATCGCCGCGTTGGACACGGCCAGGTACAGCAGTCCGCTCTGCGTCGTCATGGGCGCCGGGTACCCGGTCGCCGAGGCGGTAAAAATCGTCCCCCACCGTCGCGTCGGCCGTCCTCCCGTCCCCTCCGTTGCTCCGATCGTCGGTGGAGTTCCGCGGGACCTCGTGGCAGGGGCGGATCTCGCTGGTCACGGCGGTACCGTCACCGCCCGGAGGCACACTGCGGCCATCGGTGACACCGTCCGTTTCCCGGTGGGCCGCCGGGGCACCCGCCCGAATCGACGTCGGTGGAGGAGGAACATGACCGAACTCTCCGAAGGCCGCGACACCGCGCTGTGGGCGGCTGCCGCCGATCCCTCTCTGGGACGTGCCCTGCTGCGCTGGGCCTCGACCACCGATCACAAGGTGATCGGCAAGCTCTACATGGTCACGGCGTTCTGCTTCTTCCTGTTCGCCGGCCTGCTGGCCCTGGCGATGCGGGCCGAACTCGCCCGCCCCGGGCTCCAGTTCATGAACGAGCACACCTACAACCAGCTCTTCACGGTCCACGGCACGATCATGATGCTGCTGTTCGCCACCCCGATGTTCGCGGGGTTCGCGAACGCCGTGATGCCGCTGCAGATCGGCGCCCCCGACGTCGCCTTCCCGCGCCTCAACGCCCTGTCCTACTGGATGTACCTGTTCGGTGGCCTGATGGTGGTGTCGGGTTTCCTGGTTCCCGGTGGCGCGGCGGCCTTCGGCTGGTTCGCCCACGCCCCCTTGAACAGCGCCTACCACTCTCCCGGCGCGGGAGGCGATCTGTGGGTGATGGGGTTGGTGGTGACAGGCGTCTCGACCACCCTCGGCACGGTCAACTTCATCACCACCATCCTGTGTCTGCGCGCGCCCGGAATGACGATGTTCCGGATGCCGATCTTCACCTGGAACAGGGTGCGCAGCACGGAGGCACTCCCGAATATAGGCTCCTTGCCTGTGTTTATGCAGGTCAAGGGCTGTTCTCCCACTCTGCAGCGAGCCTCGTGCGCGGTGGGCCTCCGCAGGGATTCCCCGACCTCACGGCGGCCGGTCGAACGCGACTCCCGTAAGGACCAGGTAAAGACCGTGGTTCACAGATTCAGTTGCGGTTGCCGGGTTCCGTCCGGGGGATGAATGTGGCCACAGAGGCTGGATCAGCACCTGGGAGGCGCCGTGACCACCGCATCTGAGCCCCGGGTGTCGGGGCTGGAGATACGTTCCATCGACTATGTCCCCCTGAACGAGCGCCACGGCAAGCTGTGGCACCTGGGCCCCCTGTGGTTCATGTCGAACGCTCAGATCGCCACGCTCGCGGTCGGCCTGATCAGCATCACCGAGGGCGGCAACCTCATCTGGTCGCTCATCGCGATCGTCGCGGGCACCCTGCTCGGCACCTTCTTCATGGCCTTCCACTCGGCCCAGGGACCGCAGCTCGGGCTGCCCCAGATGATCCAGTCGCGACCCCAATTCGGTTACGTGGGCGCCCTGTTGGTGTGGCTGTTCGCGTATGTGCAGTACGCGGGGTTCAACGTCTTCAACACGATCCTCGCCGGTGAGGCCCTGCACACCACGGTGCACGGCGGCACCAAGATGTGGGTGGCCGTGGTCACCGTGATCGGGTTCGTGATCGCGCTGGTGGGCTACGACGTCATCCACAAGGCGGAGCAGTTCCTGACGTACACCTTCCTGGTCGTCTTCGGGATCTTCACCGTGGGTGTGCTGGCGACCCTGCACTACCCGGCCGGCTCCTTCGACCTCGGCGGTTTCTCCTGGACGCCGTTCCTCGCGCAGTTCGGTGTGGTCGCCGGCTACCAGATCAGCTGGGCGATCTACGTCTCGGACTACTCGCGCTACCTCCCGCCGGACGTGACCGTCCGCAAGACCTTCTACTGGACCTACTTCGGCTCGGCGCTCGGCGGGGTCTGGCTGATGACGCTCGGGGCGCTGCTCGCCGCGTGGGCGGGCAAGGACTTCGACACGATCCGCTCGATCAACGCGGCCGGCGACAAGGTGTTCAGCGGGTTCGGCGCGATCGTGCTCCTTTTCGCCACCCTGGGCCTGGTCTCGGTGACCGCGCTGAACATGTACGGCGGTTCGCTGACCCTGATCAGCGCGATCGACTCGTTCAAGAAGGTCCAACCGACCGTGGGCGTCAGGGCGTTGACGATCGGGCTGACCGCGGCACTCTCCCTGGCCGGCGCGATGGCCGCGACCGCCGACTTCCTCACGAACTTCAACAACTTCCTGCTGCTGGTGCTCTATCTGTTCATCCCGTGGACCGCGGTCAACCTGATGGACTACTACGTGGTGCGCCGCGGCCACTACGCGATCGCCGAGATCTTCAACCCCCATGGCATCTACGGCCGTTGGGGCTGGCACGGCATCATCTCCTATCTGGTGGGCTTCGGCGTCATGGTGCCGTTCTTCTCCGTCGGCACCCTCTACGTCGGCCCGATCGCCCATGCCATGGACGGCGCCGACCTCTCCCTGTTCGTCGGGCTGCCGGTCGCCGGGTTGCTGTACTGGTGGCTGAGTCGCTCGATCGACGTGGAGGCCGAGATCCGGGTGGCCGAGGCGGAGGCGGTGGACTTGGAGAAGGCGGCGCACGAACACCGCGAGCCCTGACGCCCGTTACGCCCTTACGCCGCTAGACCACCACTTCCTGGACCGGTCCGATGTCCGGCTGCTTCTCGAACTGCGTGCGGTACAGCTCGGCGTACCGGCCGTCGGTGGCGAGGAGTTGGTCGTGCGTGCCGCGTTCCACGATGCGGCCCGCCTCGACGACGAGGATCTGGTCGGCGGAGCGCACGGTGGACAGCCGGTGGGCGATCACCACGGCCGTGCGGCCCTGCAGCGCCTCGGCGAGGGCCTCCTGGACGGCCGCTTCCGAGGTGTTGTCCAGGTGGGCGGTGGCCTCGTCGAGGATGACGACGCGCTGGCCTGCCAGCAACAGCCGGGCGATGGTGAGGCGTTGACGCTCTCCTCCGGAGAGCCGGTAGCCGCGTTCGCCGACGACCGTGTCCAGGCCGTCGGGCAGCGACCGTACGAGATCGTCGAGGCGGGAGCGGCGCAGCGCGTCCCACAACTCGTCCTCGGTGGCGGCGGGTTGGGCCAGAAGGAGGTTGGCGCGCACGGAGTCGTGGAAGAGGTGGCCGTCCTGGGTGACCATGCCGAGGGTCGCCCGCAGGGAGGCGGCGGTGAGGTCACGGACGTCGACGCCACCGACGCGTACGGCGCCTTCGTCGACGTCGTAGAGCCGGGGCAGGAGTTGGGCGACGGTGGACTTTCCGGCGCCGGAGGAGCCGACGAGGGCGATGGTCTGGCCGGGTTCGGCGGTGAAGGAGATGCCGTGCAGGACCTCGGCGCCGCCGCGGGTGTCGAGGGAGGCGACCTCCTCCAGTGAGGCGAGGGAGACCTTGTCGGCGGACGGGTAGGCGAAGCGGACCTCGTCGAACTCGACCGCGACCGGGCCCTCGGGCACTTCGCGGGCGTCGGGCTTGTCCTCGATCAGGGGCTTGAGGTCGAGGACCTCGAAGACGCGCTCGAAGCTGACGAGGGCGCTCATCACCTCGACGCGGGCTCCGGCGAGCGCGGTGAGCGGGGCGTAGAGGCGGGTCAGGAGCAGCGCGAGGGACACGACCGCGCCCGGCTCCAGGGTGCCGTGCAGGGCGAACCAGCCTCCGAGGCCGTAGACGAGGGCGAGGGCCAGGGCGGAGACCAGGGTCAGCGAGGTGATGAACACCGACTGGGCGGTGGCCGTGCGGACGCCGATGTCGCGGACCCGGCTCGCGCGGTCCGCGAACTCCAGGGACTCCTCCTCGGGGCGGCCGAAGAGCTTGACGAGGGTGGCACCGGGCGCGGAGAAGCGTTCGGTCATGCGGGTGCCCATCGCCGCGTTGAGTTCCGCCGCCTCGCGCTGCATGCGGGCCATGCGGCTGCCCATCCGGCGGGCCGGGATCACGAACACCGGGAGCAGCACGAGCGCGAGCAGGGTGATCTGCCAGGACAGGGTGAGCATGACGACCAGCGTGAGCAGCAGCGTGACGAAGTTGCTCACCACTCCGGACAGGGTGTTGCTGAACGCGCGTTGGGCGCCGATGACGTCGTTGTTGAGTCGGGAGACGAGCGCTCCCGTACGGGTACGTGTGAAGAACGCGACCGGCATGCGCTGCACATGATCGAACACAGCTGTCCGCAGATCGAGGATGAGCCCCTCCCCGAGCGCCGAGGAGAGCCGCCGGCCAAGAATGCCGAGCGCGGCTTCCGCGACCGCGATCAGGGCGATGAGCAGGGCGAGGCGTACGACGGTGCCGTCGTCGCCGCCCGACACGATCGCGTCGACGACGTGTCCGGCGAGTACGGGTGTGGCGACGGCGAGCAGCGCGGTCACCACCCCGAGCAGGACGAACCGTGCGATCGGGCGGCGGTGCGGTCGCGCGAACTCCGCGATGCGGCGCAGCGTGGCGCGGGCGAACGGGCGGCGCTCCGGTTCGGCGGTCATGACACTGTGCAGTTGGGTCCAGGCCGTGCTTTCCATGCTCATGGGAGAGACCGTAAGACCTCAAGCGTCGTTGAGGTCAATGTATTCGCCGCATCGCCGCGCAGGGATGAGCGCGAGGGCTCGTGTAAGGGCGCGCGTAAGGAGCTGTCCCCGCTGCCGCAACCCGCAGTTGTCGTGGCACGGAAACCCTCTAGGGATGTGAGACACGTCCGCGTCCGGCAGATCCTGTGCCTGCTCCCGCTGCTCCTGGTCACCGTCGTCGCCGTACAGCACCGGTCCGTCCTCGTCGAAGGCTTCGGCCAGCTGCGGGCGGCGGAGTGGCCCTGGTTGGTGGCGGCGGCCGGTGCCACCTGCCTGACCTGGGTCGCCGCCGCCTTCACCCGGCAGGGTGCCGTGGTCGAACGGCTGCCCGCGCGGCGGCTGTTGGCCACGCAGTTCGCCGCGGGCGCGGCCAACCATCTGCTGCCCACAGGGCTCGGCGCGGGCGCGGTGAACCTCCGGTTCCTGACCGTGTGCGGGCTGCCGCTCGCCCGTTCGTCCGCCGCGCTGGCCCTGTTCCTGCTCGCGGAGTCGATAGCCCGGCTGGCTCTCCTCACCGGCCTGCTGATCGCCTTCCCGGACGCCCTGCGCCTCGGAACGCTCCTGCCGGCGGGGGCACTTGGCCCGCTGCTCCTCATCATCGGCGCCGTGCTGGGCGCGGCGGTCCTGGTCCTCGCTCTGGTACGACGGCTGCGTACGGCGATCCTGTCGTTCCTCCGTACGGCGTTCAGCGAGGCCCGTTCCGTGCACACGCGGCCGGCGCGGGCGCTCGCGCTGTGGGGCGGTTCGCTGGCGTTCCCCGCGCTCCAGGCGGCCGGACTCGTGGCGGTGGGGCAGGCGTTGGACCTGCCGGTGCCGCCGGCGCAGATGGCGCTCGCCTATCTGGCGGCGACGGTCGCGGTCGCGCTGGTGCCGACGCCGGGCGGGATCGGCTCGGTGGAGGCCGCGTTGATCGTGGCGCTGGTAGCGGCGGGCGGCCCGGTCGCGGTGGCCACGGCGGTGGTGCTGGCCTACCGGATCATCACCGTCTGGATTCCCATCATTCCGGGTGCGTTGACGCTCGGCGCGCTGGTTCGGCTGAGAGTCATCTAACTATCGGGTCCACTCGAATATTTCTGTCAAGCGGCATCAGACCTGGTCGAGACCTCGACCGGGGCTGCTTCGCGTTCACCCCAACCGCGCCTGCTGCGGGGCCTGGTACAGCTGGCTGAAGAAGGCCCAGAACGCGAAGAACACGAGCCCGGCCGTGGAGTGCGGGGCGACCAGCAACAGGGCGAAGCCCAGGGCGAGTCCGATGACGGCGAGGCCCACTGTCCGTTCACCGCCCAGCCGTTCGGCGATCCTCGGCGCGGACGCGTTGCCCGCGACACCGATGACGCCGAAGGCGAGCAGGGTCACCGAGATCAGTCCGGACGAGGCGTCGAAGCGGTCCTTCAGATAGGCGCCCGCGATGCCGTAGACGGTGAACTGGGCGGCCATGAACAGCAGGGTCGTCGTGACCGTGGCCACGGTGGCGGGGGTGTGCAGCGCGCCCCGGCAGGCCTGCACGGTGGGGGGTTCGCCTGCCGGGATCTCGGGGACGAACACGAACACCGTCACGAACGCGATCGCGGAGAGCGCGGCCACACCGAGCAGGGCCGGGCGCCAGCCCAGGCTGCCGCCCAGGAACGACGCGAGCGGCACCCCGAGCACGGCGGCGGCCGTCATACCGCCGAAGACGGTGGCGAGGGCCCGTTGCCGGCGCTCCGGCGGGACGATGAGCGCCCCTGCCGCGGAGGCGCCGGGTCCGAAGACGGCCGCGCCCATCGCGCCGAGGACCCGAGTGGCCGCCAGGAAGCCGTAGTTGGGTGCTACTGCCCCGAGCGCGGCGCCGACGGTGAGCAGCCCCGATGCCCACGAGGAGGACCCGCTTGCGGTCCCACCGGCGCAGCAGGATGGGGGCCGTGGGCGCGAAGACCGCGAAGGTGAGCGCGAAGACGGTGACGAGGATGCCCACCGAGGCGGGCTGGACGTGCAGATCGTCCCCGATCGGACCGTTCAGGCCGACGACCGCCAGCGAGATCGTCCCCAGGCTGAAATAGCCCAGTGACAGCGACAGCAAGGCCGGTAAGGCGCTGCGGGACGGCATCACGCCACCTCCTCTTCCGAACGGGAAAGGTGCATACGGTGACCGTAGGAGCGCCCCGCGGACCCTCGCGCGCGCCGCGAGGAGGACCCCGGCACTGCTCGAGGTCCGTCCCCGCACTACGTCAGGTCGTGCCGAAGGAGCGTGAGCGCAGCACCAGCGGCACGCTGCGGCCGGAGCTGATCAGCCAGTGCTCCACGGCGTTGACCAGCAGGAGCAGCAGGGCGGTGAGGGCCAGCACGGCGAGGGCCGGCAGGAGGGGTGCCACGGCGGCTGCGGCCAGGAGCACGAGGCCGCAGTAGAAACGGGGGGCGGACGCGGCGCCGAACATCCGGCGGCGCGTGTAGCAGAACGTCAGCAGGATCAGGGCGGCGCCGACGGGCAGCAGCCCCGCGGCGCCGGAGTGCGGGGTCCGCAAGGGGGCGTGCACGGTCCGTACGGCGCCGACGGAGACCAGCAACAGCCCGGCGACCAGGACGAGATGGCCGTAGCTGAGCACGTCTCGGACGACGATCGCGGGGGTGGGGTGGGTGCGCAGGGCGTGGGCGACGGCCGAGGCGACGAGGTGGAAGTAGAGCCACCACAGGGCGCAGCCGATGAGGAAGGCGAGGACGAGCGCGGTCAGACTGACCGGGCCGAGCGGTCCTTTGGCGACTCCGGCGCCGACGGAGAAGATGTTCTCGCCGAGGGCGATGATGATGAACAGCCCGAATCGTTCCGGGAGATGGTTGACGCCGAAGGCCAGTCGCCGGAGATGGCCGCTGAGCAGCACGGGTGCCGCCAGCTCGGCGAGCACCGCGACCGCCCAGCACACCTCGCGCCAGGGGGCGGGGAGGGTGGCGGCGCCGAACAGCACCAGGGCGAAGGCGAGTCCGGCCCGGTAGGGGTGGATGGTGTAGAGGGCGCACTCTCTGCGGATGGCCTCACCGATGAGCAGGCGCAGGGCGAGGTAGCTGCCCGCGTACAGCAGGGCCTGTTCCCGGTTGTCGAGCGCCTGCGGGACGGCGACGGCCATGCCGTAGACGGCGAGCGCGGTCAGCATCAGGAACACGCGCTGCAGACTGGTCTCGTGCACGGCGTTCATCGCCATGACGACGTCCACCCAGGCCCACCACAGCGGGACGAGCACGAGCAGACACTGTCCCAGCACGGGCCAGGTGGCGTGTCCGGCGAGCAGGTGCGCGATCTGGCCCACGCCGAACGCGAGGACCAGATCGAAGAAGAGCTCCGCCCAGGTGGCCCGGTCGCGCACCTGAACGGCCGGGACGGTCGTTGTCGCGGTTGCGTCGGTCATCGTCGTATCGGGACACGGGAGACCCCGGCGGACACGGAATGCGCGAAGTGGGCCCCTACTGCGGCAAGTCGACCGCCCGGCTGTCCGAACTTCACCGCCCGTCGAGCACCACCCGCACCGGCCCGCCCGTCAGGTCGACGAGCCGGGTCCACCCCGCCGTCAGGGTCAGAGTCCGATTCGGTACGGCCGTCCGCAGGCGCCGCTGATGCAACAGCCGCCCGTCCTGGACGACTTGCAGGACCGCCCGCTTCAACAGGGCTGAGGTCCGAAGGACATACGGATGGCCGTCACCCGGGGCGACACGGTTGGGGGCGATCCACCGCAGGGGCGGATCGACGACCAGGGGCACGGTGTGGCGGGGCCACTCGGCACCGGCGAGGCTCTCCAGAACAGCGGCGGCGACCCGGACCCCCTCCCGGGTGGCGATGGCCGCGCTCTCCACAGGGTGCAGCACGCTGCCGGCGGCGAACACACCGGGCCGGGAGGTGTGCAGGGCACCGTCGACGGCGGGGCCACGGGTGCCGGGGTCCAGGGCGAGGCGGCCTCGCCGGGCGAGTTCGTGATCGGGCACGAAGTCACCGGTGAACACCACGGTGTCACAGGCCAGTTGGACGCTACGACCGTCCCGGTGCCGGACGCGGACACCGGACAGCCGTCCGTGGCCGAGGAGTTCGGTGACGGTGGTGTCGGTGAGGAGCGGGATGCGGTGGCGGAGACGGGCGTTGTGGGTGCGGGTGGCTGTCGTCTGGGAGACGGGCAACTCGGTGACCATGGCGACGACTTGGGCTCCGGCCGCCCGCACTGTCTCCATGGCGGCATAGGAAACGTCCTCGGCACCGACCACAACGACTCGGGTACCGATCCACTGGCAGTACAGGTGCACCGCCTGCTGCAACTCGCCTGTCGTGTATACCCCGTTGGGGCGTGTCCCCGGCACCAGGCGGGCAGCGCGGGGTCGTTCGCGGGCACCGGTGGCGAGGACGACGGCTGCGGCACGGACCGTCTCCGGGCCCTGCGGGCCGACGGTGTCGAGTGCAAGGGGTCCCGCCCAGTCGAGGGCCGTGATCCCGGTACGGACGACGGCACCGGCGCGTACGGCGGCGGTGAGAACAAGGCGGGCGTACGCGGGCCCGGTGAGCGGATGCGTCCAGGTGCCGAAGCCGCCGTGGTGGCAGTGCCGGGGCACTCCCCCGGCCCGCTGTTCCCGGTCCAGGACTTCGACGCGGGCGACTCCGGCGGCGGCGAGGCGTGCGGCCGCGGCGAGTCCCGCGGGGCCGGCGCCGATGACGAGGACGTCGACTTCACGTTCCGGGCGGGTCATGGCTGGACGTCTTCGGACGGGGGGCGTGCGGCGATCCCGTGGGCGAGACCGGCCGCAGCCAAGCCCGCGACAAGCCCGGCGCAGTACACGCCGCCCACCTCACGTCCCCGCTGGATCATGCCCCGCTCCCCTCGAACAGCGCCCGCACAGCCGCCCCGCAATAGAACCCCTGGCAGCGCCCCGCCCGTGCCCGCGTGCGCCGACGCAGTCCGTCGAGGTTGCGCGGCGGCACCGTACTGGCGAGGGCGTCCCGGATCTCGCCGCGTGAGACGCGCTCGCAGTGGCAGACGAGGGTGCCGTACTCCGGGTCGGTGGCGACGAGTCGGGCGTTCTGGTGGGGGCGCGGGTGCGCTTCGCCGAGGTTCGGCATGCGGACCGGTTCCAGGTCCTCCGCCGGTCCCAGGTCCAGGCCCGTGTCCGCGAGCAACTCGGTCACGTACGCGGCGATGGCCATGGACGCCGTCAGGCCGGTGGAGCGGATGCCGCCCACCGTGATGTACGCCTGCTCGGGGTGGGCGGTGATGCGGTAGTCGTCCCGCTCGGTGGCGGCGCGCAGGCCGGCGTAGACGGCGGTGATCTCCTCGTCGAGCAGTGCGGGGAGGATGCGTGCGCCCTTCTCCCGCAACAAGGCAAGGCCTTCGGCGGTCGAGCCGGTCGCCCGCTTGTCGTGCAGGTCCTCGGCGGTGGGGCCGAGAAGCAGGTTGCCGTAGACGGTCGGGGTGACCAGAACCCCCTTGCCGAGCGCCGTGGGGACGGGCAGGAGGATGTGGTGGACCAGGTCGCGGGCGAGCTTGTCGAAGACGATCAGTTGGCCCCGGCGCGGGTGGACGGTGAAGTCGTCGTGCCCCAGGTGACGGTCGAGGGTGTCGGCGTGCAGTCCGGCCGCGTTGACGAGGTGGCGGGTGCGGACCGTCCCTCGGGGGGTGGTGAGGATGTGCGCGCCTTCGCCCCAACTGACTTCACTCACCGGCGAGTTGAGGTGCAGGTCGACCCCGTGCCGGACCGCCTGTGTCGCGTACGCCAGGGTCGTCGTCCAGGGGCAGATGATGCTCTCGCCGGGCACGTGCAGAGCGCCGAGCGCGCCCGGGCCGAGGTGCGGTTCGCGTTCGTGGAGTTCGGGAGGGCCGATCACGCGGGTGTCGGCGTATTCGTTGCGTACGGCCTTCTCCGCCAAGTGCGGCAGCGCGGCGAGCTGTTCCTCGTCCCAGGCCACGAGCAGCGCGCCGACCGGCTCGACGGCGATGCCCGACTCGGCGGCGTACGAGGCGAGTTGGCGTGACCCCTCGCGGACGAG
This sequence comes from Streptomyces sp. NPDC058469, assembly GCF_042721125.1. Taxonomy (NCBI): domain Bacteria; kingdom Bacillati; phylum Actinomycetota; class Actinomycetes; order Kitasatosporales; family Streptomycetaceae; genus Streptomyces; species Streptomyces sp. NPDC058469. The sequence goes on along the minus strand of NZ_JBHXME010000068.1, from coordinate 32,451 downwards.
GCGTGCTTCGAGGGAGCCCGGTGCCGCGTCGAAGCCGGTGTGCAGGATCGCGGTGTTCGCCTTCGAGGTGCCCTGGCCGACGTCGTCCTGGGCCTCGACGAGGGCCACGCGCAGGCGCGGGTGGCGGGCGAGTTCGCGGGCGATCGCGCAGCCGACGACTCCCGCGCCGACCACCGCCACGTCGTAACTCCCCGATGGCAGTGGCCCGTTGACCATGACCGTCATACAGGGGCCCGGTCGAGCAGCGCCGTCACCTCGGTGCGGAAGGCGGCGAGGCGTTCGGCGGCCCGGTCGGGGGTGATGCGCGGTTCGTAGACGGCGGCGGGTTTCCAGTCGGGCAGGGCGTCGGCGAGCGACAGGCCGGGATCGGCGCCGAGTTGGGCCAGCGCGCCCACGCCGAGGGCGGTCGCGTCGGGCAGTGCGGAGACCTCGACGGGGCGTTGCAGGAGATCGGCCTGGGTCTGCATGAGCAGGGCGGAGCGGGTCAGGCCGCCGTCGACGCGGAGTACGTCCAGGGGTGTGCCGAGGTCGGCCGCGGCGGCTTCGGCGAGTTCGACGACCTGCGCGGCGAGGCCCTCGCACAGGGCGCGGACCAGGTGTCCGGAGGTGGTGTCGAGGCCGAGTCCGGTGAGCGAGCCGCGCAGGTCACCGCGCCACCAGGGGGCGGCGAGCCCGGCGAGGGCCGGTACGAAGACGACGCCGCCGCTGTCCGGTACGGCGCCGCCCACGCGGTCCAGATCGGCGGCGCCGGTGATGACGCCGAGGTCGGTGAGCCACCGTACGGCGGACGCGGCCGTGTAGACCTGCCCGTCGAGGCAGTAACTGGTCCGCCCGCCGAGCCGCCACGCCACACAGCTCACCAGTCCCGAGTCCCCGCGTCGGGGTGTGTCGCCGGTGTGCGCGAGGAGGAACGCCCCTGTGCCGTAGGTGCACTTGGCGCCGCCGGGTGCGGTGACGCGCTGGGCGAGGAGGGCCGCCTGCTGGTCCACGACCAGGCCGGTGAGGGGTATCTCCGCGCCGAACGCCGTGGTCGTACCGATGAGTTCGGCGCAGTCGACGACACCCGGGAGGCGTTCCCCGGACAGGCCGTACAGGTCGAGGGCGCGGGGTGACCAGGCGGCCTTGTCCAGGTCGAGGAGTTGGGTGCGGCCCGCGGTCGCCGCGTCGGTGACGTGGGTGCCGGTGAGGCGGTGGACGAGCCAGGAGTCGCTGGTGGTGACCATGCCGTCGCGGGTGAGGTGGCGGCGGATCCAGGCCATCTTGGGTGCGGCGAAGTACGGATCGAGCGGCAGGCCGGTCAGATGGCGCAACTCGTCCGCATGCCCGGCGAGTTCGGCACAGACACTCTCCGCCCGCCGGTCCTGCCACACGAGGGCGTCAGTGAGTGGCATACCGGTGTCGGGGTCCCAGGCGAGCACGGTCTCGCCCTGGTTGGCGAGGCCCAGCGCCGCCACGGGTTCGTCGGCCTCGGCGAGTGCGCGGCGTCCGGCGACGATCACCGAGTCGTACAGCTCCTCGGGGTCGGCCTCGACCAGGCCGCCCGGCAGCCGGCGGGTCCCCACCGACACGAACCCGGTGCCGATCACGCCGCGTTCGGGACAGATCACCAGGGCCTTCGTGCCGGATGTTCCCTGGTCGACGGCGAGTACCGGACCCGTCATACCACCCCTCCCGTAGATCACCGCACGACAGCCTGCCGCCGGTCCGCACCGCACGTCAAGCGTTTCTGATCATCGGTCAACTCGCAGATATATCCGCCGAGTTGGGGACGCTCGGGAAACGAGAGGTGATACGGAACGTCCGCCTCTACAGTGACCGCGGACCGACGCGACCTCCTCGACCGCCGCCCGCGGGAGGGCTGTTGTCACTCCACCCTGCCGTCATGCCCGCGAACCGCCGTGCGGCGGGCGGCCGATGGCGAGAGAAGAAGCACGTCCCGCTACTACATGGCCGACCGATTCGGCGGCCGGCGCTGGGGCTGGTACACGGGCTGGCTGAATCTGCTCGGTCCGCTGGGCGCGATCGCCGGAATCGACTACGGCGCAGCCCTGTTCACCGGCGCCTTCGCCAGCATCCAGTGGGGCTTCGAGCCGACGCCCGGAAAGACGATGCCGATCTTCCTCGGCATCCTGCTGCTGCACGCCCTAAACGACACGGGCTGGTCCAACCCCGTGTACGTGGCGGCGATCGGTCTGCTGTTGGCCCAGTACACCTTCTCCGCATGGTCTTCGCGTTCAGCCGGACAAGGCCCTGCCCGGCTCGGCCCTGTGGCGCAGGGTCAGCAGCCGCACCCAGACCCCGGTGGCCGCCGTGTGGCTGGCGGTGGCCGCCGGACTGCTCGCGCTGCCGTCCACGTACTCGGCGACGGCGTACGGCGCGGTCACCGCGATCAACGTCATCGGCATCACACCCGCGTACGCCATCCCCGTGTCCCTGCGCCTGCGCGCCGGGGACCGTTTTCAGCCGGGTCCGTGGAGCCTGGGCCGGTGGAGCAGGCCGGTCGGCTGGGTCGCGGTGGTGTGGGTGGCCTGCGTGACCGTGCTGTTCTGCCTGCCGCAGTCCTCGCCGGTGACAGTCGACTCGATGAACTACGCGTCCATCGCCCTCGCCGTCGTCCTGATCCTGGCCAGTGTGTGGTGGTACGTCGCCCGCCGTTCGTACGGAACACCGGCCACGGCGGCCTACGGCTCCGACCGCGACCAGGCCCAACTCGCCGAGGGAATCGTCTGAAAGCCGTGCTCACGGCCCCGGACCAGGTACGAACTCCCCGTCCGGATACGGCAGGATGAGCGGTCGCGCCGGTGCGGGGAATCGTTCCGGCCGGCGCGACGGCAGTTCCGGCAATGCCCGCACTTCGAGCAGGTGGACAACGTGACGACTCTTCACATCCGGCCGTCGGCAGCACTCTTCGCCGCGGTTCCTCACTCCGGCGGTGACCGATGACCCGCGCGCTGACCCTGGACGACCTCACGCTCGCCGGAATAGCGCTGATCTGCGGCCTGTTGGCGGGTTTCCTGCTGCGCCTGCTGCTGCGCTGGCTGGGCAAGCACGCGAGCCGCACCCGGTGGAGCGGCGACGACATGATCGTGGACGCCGTGCGGACCGTGATCCCCTGGTCGGCGATCATCGCCGGCGCCGCGTCCGCAGGGGCGGTGCTGCCACTCACCGGAAGCGTCCAGCACCACGTCAACCAGTCCCTCCAGGTGCTGCTCATCTTCGTCGTCACGGTGACGGCGGCCCGGGTGATCGCCGGACTGGTGCGGGCGGTCACCAACTCCCGCTCCGGGGTGGCCGGTTCGGCCACGATCTTCGTCAACATCACCCGGATACTGGTCCTGGCGATCGGCTTCCTGGTGATGCTGCAGACGCTGGGCATCTCGATAGCGCCTCTGCTCACCGCCCTGGGCGTCGGCGGTCTCGCCGTGGCGCTCGCCCTTCAGGACACGCTCGCGAATCTCTTCGCGGGCATCCACATCCTCGCCTCGAAGACCGTGCAACCCGGCGACTACATCCGGCTGAGCAGCGGCGAGGAGGGCTACGTCGAGGACATCAACTGGCGTCAGACGACGGTCAGGGCGCTCTCCAACAACCTCGTCGTGATACCGAACGGCCAGCTCGCCAAGACGAACATGACCAACTTCATGCGTCCCGAGCAGGAGTTGACGATCCTGGTCCAGGTGGGCGTCGGCTACGACAGCGACCTGGAGCATGTCGAGCGGGTGACCATGGAGGTCATCGCCGAGGTCATGACCGACATCACCGGCGCGATCCCGGAGCACGAGCCGGCGATCCGCTTCCACACCTTCGGCGACTCCCGGATCGGCTTCACGGTGATCCTGGGGGTCGGGGAGTTCAGCGACCAGTTCCGCATCAAGCACGAGTTCATCAAGCGCCTGCACAAGCGGTACCGCGCCGAAGGCATCCGCATCCCGGCACCGACCCGCACGGTGGCGCTCCAGCAGGGGGCGATCGCCATACCGCAGCAGCGGATCCCCGAGGACGAGCCGGGCGAAGTGCGCTCCACCCGGCTCGACTGACGGACCAACTGCCTCAGAGCGTCCCGGAGTTGTCGTGGTAGTGCCCGCCAGTCCGGCCGTGCGGGACGGTGAGAGACGGGTTCACCGGCGTCACCGTCCAGTCCGGATGACCGGGCATGCGCGGCGTCGCCGTACCGTACAACCAGTCCCGCAGGAAGCCGGACAGGTCCTGGCCGGAGACCTTCGAGGCGACGGCGATGTAGTCCTCCGTCGTCGCCGAGGAGTCGCGGTACCGGGCGAGGAAGGCGCGCTCCACGGCGTGGAAGGCGTCCTCGCCGATGAACTCCCGCAGGGCGTACAGCACCAGGACGCCGCCCAGGTAGCGCTGGCTGTCGAAGAGGTCGGCGGCGTTGGGTACCGCCACCGGTCCGGAGTCGTGGCGCCACTGGTCGCCGCGGGCGTAGGTGTCCTTCATGCGGGCTTCCATCGTGGTCAGGCCGAGGGAGTCGGGCCAGCCGCGCTCGTAGCGGTAGAGCAGTCCGTAGAAGTCGGCGTGGCCCTCGTTCAGCCACAGGTCGGCCCAGGTGGCGGGGCTGACGCTGTTGCCGAACCAGGAGTGGACCAGCTCGTGCATCATGTGCGAGGCGATCTTGCTCTCCGCCTGGAGCAGGAAGTTCGGCTTGTACAGGGTGAGGGTCTGGGTCTCAAGTCCCGTGAAGTCAAAGGCGTTCGGGTCGTCGGAGTTGCAGGGCAGTAGTCCGTACGTCTCGAACGGGTAGGCCCCCAGGCGCTGTTCGAGCCAGTCCACGAGGCCGGGGGTCAGCGCGAGCGCCGGTTCCAGGGCGGCGGCGCGCGCGGTCGGCACGACGTCCCGCAGCGCCAGTCCGTGCGGGCCGCGCCGGTCCTTGATCACGTAGTCGCCGACGGTGATCTGCACCAGCTCGGTCGCCATCGGTGAACGGGAGCGGTAGCTGAACGCGGTCCGGTCGCCGTCCAGCCGCTCGGTGCACACCAGTTGACCGTTCGCGACCCCGCGCATCCCGTCCGGGACGGTGATCCGGAACGTGAAGTCTGCCTTGTCGCTGGGGTGGTCGTTGCAGGGGAAGACGGTGTGCGCCAGGTTCGGCTGGCCGCACACCGCGAAACCGTCGGGGGTGACGACCCAGCCGCCAGTGGGCGCGGCGGCGCGACTCGGGTCGACGGAGTACTCCACGCAGACGGTGACCCGGGACTTCGCCGGGAGAGTCCTGGCGGGCGTGATCCGCAGCTTCTCGTCGGCCTGCTCGAAGTCGGCCCTACGGCCCTGGACGCGCACCGTGCGGATGTCGAGGCCGAGGGCGTCCAGGGAGAATCGGGTCAGGGCTTCGGTCGTGCGGAGTTCCATCGTCGCCGTACCGTCGACGAGCTTGGTCGTCGGGTCGTAGGCGAGGTCGAGGTCGTAGGACAGGACGCGGTAGCCGTCGTTGCCGAGGCTCGGGAACACCGGGTCGCCGAGGGTCTCGGCGCCCTCGGTGCCGTTCCCCCGTCCGGTCGTCTCGTCGCCGTTCCCCCGTCCGGCCGCGAAGGCCGGGGAACCCACGGTCAGCGCCGTGGCCGTAGCGATCAATGCGGCCGCAGGGGCCGTCACTCTGGTGCGATATCTCATGATCCGCTTTCGCTCGGGCGGCCGGGTGGTCAGCTCCGGCCGTCGGTCAGTCAAGGCGATCCATCCCTTACTGACTGCCGGACCATGCGGTCGGTTGCCCTTGATCCACACACGCGTGTTCGCGCAGTGCGGACGGACCGCTGTCGAGTGGGACCGGATCAGGAGATATCTTGATGTCGAGCAATGTTGCAGACGTGGAGCGGAGCACCGGTGACTGACTCGACCATCATCTATACGCACACTGACGAGGCCCCGGCCCTGGCGACGTATTCCTTCCTGCCGGTGGTCCAGGCGTACGCCTCGCAGGCGGGTGTCGCCGTGACCACGCGGGACATCTCGCTGGCCGGGCGCATCATCGCCGTGTTCCCGGAGTACCTCACCGAGGACCAGCGGATCCCGGACGCCCTGCACGAGCTGGGCGAACTGGCGAAGACGCCCGAGGCCAACATCATCAAGCTGCCGAACATCTCGGCGTCCATCCCGCAGCTCAAGGCCGCCGTGGCCGAGCTGCAGGAGCAGGGTTACGCGCTGCCGAACTACCCGGACGACCCGAAGACCGACGAGGAGCGGGACATCCAGTCCCGCTACGACAAGATCAAGGGCTCCGCGGTCAACCCGGTCCTGCGCGAGGGCAACTCCGACCGCCGCGCCCCCGCCTCGGTCAAGAACTACGCGAAGACCCACCCGCACCGCATGGGCGCCTGGTCGGCCGACTCGAAGACCAACGTCGCCACCATGGGCGAGAACGACTTCCGCTCCACCGAGACGTCCGCGACGATCGCCGAGGCCGGTTCCCTGCGGATCGAGCTGGTCGCCGAGGACGGCACCACCACCGTGCTGCGCGAGTCCGTACCCGTCCTCAAGGACGAGGTCGTCGACGCCTCCGTGCTGCACGTCGCCGAGCTGCGCGAGTTCCTCACCGCGCAGATCGCCCGTGCCAAGGCCGAGGACATCCTGTTCTCCGTCCACCTCAAGGCCACGATGATGAAGGTCTCCGACCCGATCATCTTCGGCCACGTGGTCCGCGCCTTCTTCCCGAAGACCTTCGAGCAGTACGGTGCGACGCTCGCCGCCGCCGGTCTCTCCGCGAACGACGGTCTCGGCGGCATCCTCAAGGGCCTGGCCGCGCTGCCCGAGGGCGACGAGATCAAGGCGTCCTTCGACGCGGAGATCGCCGAGGGCCCCGCGCTCGCGATGGTCGACTCCGACAAGGGCATCACCAACCTGCACGTGCCGTCCGACGTGATCGTCGACGCCTCGATGCCGGCCATGATCCGCACCTCCGGCCACATGTGGGGCCCGGACGGCGCGGAGGCGGACACCCTCGCGGTGCTCCCGGACTCGTCGTACTCCGGCGTCTACCAGGTCGTCCTCGACGACTGCCGCGCCCACGGCGCCTACGACCCCTCGACCATGGGCTCGGTGCCGAACGTCGGTCTGATGGCGCAGAAGGCCGAGGAGTACGGCTCCCACGACAAGACCTTCGAGGTCGCGGCCGCCGGTACGGTCCGCCTCGTCGACCAGGCCGGCAACGTCGTCCTGGAGCAGCCGGTCGCCAAGGGCGACATCTTCCGCGCCTGCCAGACCAAGGACGCCCCGATCAAGGACTGGGTGAAGCTCGCCGTCACCCGCGCCCGCGCCACCGGCAACCCGGCGGTGTTCTGGCTGGACGAGACCCGCGCGCACGACGCCCAGCTGATCGCCAAGGTCAACGCGTACCTGCCGGAGCACGACACCGAGGGCCTGGACATCCGTATCCTCGCGCCGGTCGAGGCCACCGAGCTGTCGGTGGAGCGCATCCGCCGCGGCGAGGACACCATCTCGGTGACCGGCAACGTGCTGCGTGACTACCTGACCGACCTCTTCCCCATCCTGGAGCTGGGCACCAGCGCCAAGATGCTGTCGGTCGTCCCGCTGATGGCGGGCGGCGGCCTCTTCGAGACGGGCGCCGGCGGCTCCGCGCCCAAGCACGTGCAGCAGCTGGTCAAGGAGAACTACCTGCGCTGGGACTCGCTCGGTGAGTTCTTCGCGCTGGTCCCCTCCCTGGAGCAGTACGCGACGTTCACCGGCAACGCCCGCGCGCAGGTCCTCGCGGACACCCTCGACCGCGCGACGGCGACCTTCCTCAACGAGGACAAGTCCCCGACCCGTCGCGTCGGCGGCATCGACAACCGCGGCAGCCACTTCTTCCTGTCCCTGTACTGGGCCCAGGAGCTGGCCGCGCAGACGGACGACGCGGACCTCGCGAAGGCGTTCGCGTCGCTCGCCGAGACCCTCGCGGGCGCCCAGCAGCAGATCATCGAGGAGCTCGGCGCGGTACAGGGCAGCCCGGCCGACATCGGCGGCTACTACCGGCCCGACCCGGCCAAGGCCGCGAAGGTCATGCGCCCGTCGACGACGTGGAACGAGGCGCTGGCTTCCCTGAGCTGACGCACGAGGCCCGAAGGGCACCTGCCCCTCTCCGCCCCGGCCGGGATCTCCTCCGGCCGGGGCGGCTTCGTTCGCGCGGAACAGCCCTCCGGTCACCGGTCCCGGTCGGTCACCGTCACCAGTCCCGCACCGCGATCAGCTCCTCCACGTCCGCGTCCGCGAAGCCGTACGCGTCGGCGACGAACCCGAAGTCCTCGGCTATCTCCTCGCGTGCCACGGTCTCGATGTCGCTGTCGGCCGCCTCGAAGTCGGCCTGCAGGGCGTTGAACTCCTCGGTGGCGACCTCGGTGAGGGCGTACAGCGCGGGCAGGTCGGCGGGCTTCTCGGTCTCGATGCGCTCGCACAGGCGCAGCAGGATCGCCTTGCCGAGGTCCACGACGTGGTCGGGGTAGTAGTCGCCCCGGTACAGCGCCCGCAGGAAGGCGTGCTCGGTGATCTGCTGGTTGCTGACGGGCATGGTGGTGCTCCCCCGGTCCGTGATCGTCGATGCGGATACCTTGATCCTGCACCACGCCACTGACAACGCCCCCGGGAGCCGCCCGTGTCCCCCTCCGCGCCGTCCTTCGAGCTGCTGCCCGGCGCCGCCCGCTCACCCGTGATCCTCCATGTGCCGCACTCCTCGCGGGAGATACCGGCCGACGTCCGCGCGGACATCCTCCTGGACGACCCGGCGTTGGAACGGGAGCTGGACCACATCACCGACGGTCACACGGCCCGGATCGCCGCCGAGGCGGCACGCGGGTGTGCGGTCACCCCGTGGCGGTTCGTGAACCGGCTGTCGCGCCTGGTCGTCGATCCGGAACGCTTCCCGGACGAGCGCGAGGAGATGCTCGCCGTCGGCATGGGCGCCGTCTACACCCGCACCACGCACCACGCCGACCTACGCCCCGCCGACCACGACCCCGAGCCGCTGATCGCCCGCTACTTCCGCCCGTACGCCCGCGCCATGACGGAGGCCGTCGCCGACCGCCTCGCCGCGACGGGCCGGGCCGTCCTCATCGACCTGCACTCCTACCCCTCCGCCCCGCTCCCCTACGAACTCCACGGCATCGACCCGCGCCCGGCCGTATGCCTGGGCACCGACACCCTCCACACCCCGCCCGCACTGCTGTCGGCGGCGCGGAACGCGTTCGCGGAGTGCGGGGAGACCGGGCTCGACAGCCCGTTCCGGGGCGTCTACGTCCCGCTGGAGTTCTACGGCAAGGAGCCGGCGGTCGGCGCCCTGATGGTGGAGATCCGCCGGGACACGTACATGACCGAGCCCGGTGGCCCGCCCGACGGCCCCGGAGCCGCCCGCCTCGCATCGGCCCTGGCGACGCTCGTGGACGCCGTGTCCGGATGACGTACGCCCCTCCACCCGACCTCCGGCTGGAGCACTCCCGCAGGACAGGCGGTCGGGGGCGTACGAGGGTGGACGCATGACCGAGGAGACCACCACGCTGACCGGCCAGGCCCCGCCCCCGATCCGGGACTGGCCCCCGCTCGACCTGACCGGGACGGAGTTCGACCCGGTCCTCGCGGACCTCATGCGCGAGGACCCGCTGACCCGGATCCGGCTGCCGCACGGCGAGGGCTGGGCGTGGCTGGCCACCCGCTACGACGACGTGAAGATGATCACCAATGATCCGCGGTTCGGCCGCGCGGAGGTCACCACCCGTCAAGTGACCCGCCTCGCCCCGCACTTCAAGCCCCGCCCGGGCTCCCTCGCCTTCGCCGACCAGCCGGACCACAACCGGCTGCGCAAGGCGGTCGCGGGCGCGTTCACCGTCGGTGCGATGAAGCGGATGCGGCCCCGGGCGCAGTCACTGCTCGACGAGCTGGTCGACGGGGTCGTGGCGGACGGGCCCCCGGCGGACCTGATCGAGCGGGTCCTCGAACCCTTCCCGATCGCCGTGGTCAGCGAGGTCATGGGGGTGCCCGACGAGGACCGGGAGCAGGTGCACGCCTGGACGCGGCAGATCATCTCCACGTCCGGCGGTGCCGAGGCCGCCGACCGCGCCAAGAACGGCATGTACGCGTGGATCACCGAGACGATCCGTGCCCGCGCCGAGAGCGACGGCACCGATGTCTACTCCCTGCTGGGCACCGCCGTGGCCCGGGGCGAGATCAGCGAGGCGGAGGCGGCCGGTGTGGCGGGCCCGCTGCAGATCGGTGGGGAGGCGGTCACCCACAACTGCGGGCAGATGCTGTACCTGATGCTCACCCGCCCCGCACTGCTGGAGCGCCTGCGCGCACAACCCGAGTGCAGGGAGGCCGCGTTGGACGAACTCCTGCGCCACATCCCGCACCGCACCTCGGTCGGTCTGGCCCGGATCGCCCTGGAGGACGTCGAGTTGCACGGTCTGCGCATCAGCGCGGGCGACCCGGTCTACGTCTCCTACCTCGCCGCCAACCGCGACCCGGCGGTCTTCCCGGACCCGGACCGCATCGACGTCGACCGCGACCCCAACCCGCACATGGCCTTCGGCAACGGCTCGCACTACTGCACCGGCGCCGTGCTGGCCCGCCTCCAGACCGAACTCCTCGTCGACACCCTGCTGGACCGCCTCCCCGGGCTCCAACTCGCCGTCCCCGCCGAGGAGATCGTCTGGCGCCGGAAGACCATGATCCGGGGGCCGCAGACGTTGCCGGCGACCTGGTAGGCCGCGGCGCGAGCAGTGCCGTGGGGGGGGGGGGCGGGGGCGGCGCCACCCCCGCCGCCCCCGGGGCACACCGCCCCCCCCCCCACGCACACACCCACGCACCCCCCCCCCCCCCGACGCCCA
>NZ_JBHXME010000068.1:0-21624 GCF_042721125.1 Streptomyces sp. NPDC058469 | reverse complement strand
ATTTGTAGTGGCGCGGTAACACCTTGAACCGGGGGCGGAAGACGTGGCCGGCGACCTGGTAGGCCCGGGCGCCCCCTGTGCGGGGCGCTCGGACGGGTGCCGGACACCCGCCTCGCGCACCGGCGTTCACGCCCGCAGCCACTCCGTGACGACGACCTCCCCGCCGGCCCGCAGCCGTAGCGCGAAGGGGCCGCTCGGGGGTGCGTCGCTGGTGAAGCGGCCCATGGCGTCGGCCATGAGGGTGGTGGGGCGCAGCGCCTGAGGGCCGTTCAGGACCTCGATGCCGGCCGGTTGGGGAGGCATCACCTGGCCCATCAGGCCCTCGCTCGTCACCTCCACGTCGATGCTGAGGTCGCCCGCGGTGAAGGTCAGCATGCGGGGTACGTCCGTGGCGCCTCTGACCGGGGTCGCGTCGACCAGGGAGTCGAAGGTGAGCTCCGCGAGCCGGGCGTCGAGGTCGTACAAGGCGTAGGCGTCCATGGCGAGTTGGCGCAGCTCGGCGGGGACCGGGTCCAGGATGGCGGCGGCCTGACGCAGCTCCTCCTCCAGGAGTCCGTCGTCGAACTCCCCGCCGTCCTCGCCCTGTTCGTCGCCCTGGTCGTCGAACTCCTCGTCGTCGAAGGGTTCCTGGCCGAAGGCGCCGAACGCGTCGAGACCGTCGTCGTGCATGCCGTTCACACCGCCCCCCGGGCGTCGAGTCGGGCCCGCAGCCGGCGCAGGCAGCGCTGGCGCATGGGGCCGATGCTGCCGACGGCGATCCCCAGGCCGGCGGACACTTCCAGATAGCTGGGCGGCGGCGAGGCCATCAGGACGCGCAGCAACTGCCTGCAGCGCTCGCCCAGTTCCTCGAACTCCTGCCACAGGCGCCGGATGCGTTCGGCGTCGGAGGCGGCCTCCTCGGAGTCGATCAGTGACTGCTCGGGCGTGCGCTCCTCGCTGATGCGGTCGAGGAGTTGGGGATCGTCCGTGGGCATGAGCCGCCGTAGGCTCTTGATCACCTTCAGGCACTCGTTGCGGGCGGTGCTCGCCAGCCAGGAGCCGGCCTTCTCGGGTTCGCGGATGCGCCGCAGGTTCTGGGCGAAGCGGAACCACACGGTCTGGTACACCTCGTGGCCGTCGGCGTCGGAGAGCCGGTGGGCGCGCACCACGGACCAGACCAGTGGGCTCAACCCCTCCACGAGCGCCTTCCAGGCCGCCGCGTCGCCGTCGACGGCGGACTGGACGAGCGCGCCGACTTCTGCACGGTCCACGGTGCCACCCCTCGTGTACGGCATGTCATCGTACGCCGTGGAGGGGATGGTTCCGGCCCTCATGCCGGAGGGGAGAGCGGTACGACGGGGACCGGGCGCCAGGTGGGCGGGCGCAGCGCCGGTACGTGCGCCCCGCGCACTTCGGCGTACTCGGTGTTCCCCGTGAGGAGTTGGGTGCGGGCGGCGCGCGCGTCGGTCTCCTTGTTGGCCGTCATGAAGGCGGCGACCATGCCGACGGCGACGGGCGCGGCGAACGAGGTCCCGCTCCAGCGCGCGAGCCCGGCGAACGTCACCTGGTCCGGGCTGCCCGATTCGGCGTCCCCCGCCTGGCTCAACACGCCCTTGTGGGTGGGCGATTGGCAGGTGCAGGAGTAGGTGAAGCCGAACCGGCAGGCGTCGTAGGTGGTGTGCTGGTAGGCGTACGGCGTGGGTGCGTCGAAGCCGGTGAGGGGGCCGACGAGCCGCTCGCCGGGGGCGTAGGCCTTGACCCAGGCGCCGTGGTTGCTGAAGCAGGCGCCGAACTCGCCGTCGCTGCGCAGCGCGCCGACCGAGAGGACGACGTCCTGGTAGTCGGGCAGGTCTGCGTAGGCGGCGGGCCAGAAGGGCGTGGCGCTGGCGTTGTTGCCGGCCGCCGCGACGAGGAGGGTGCGCTGGCCGCGCAGGGCCTGCATGAAGCCCTCGACGCCGAGGAGTCCGTCGGTGCGGCCGTTCGAGGTGCCGGCGGAGAGGCTGATGACGTCGGGCCAGCCGTTCTGGTCGACGGCGGCGAACAGCGCTTCGCCGAAGTCCGATTCGAGGATGGCGCCCGCGTCGTTGAGGGTGTTGCGGACGGTGACCTCGGTGTTGGGCGAGACGGCCGCGACGAGCCCGGCGATGAACGTGCCGTGGCCTACGTACTGTTGGAGCACTCCCGCGTCGTCGGTCTCCCTGATCTGCGCGTCGCCCTGCACATGGGCCAGCAGCGGGTACGACCGGTAGTCGTGCATGAGGCCGGTGTCGATGACGAGGACGCCCACGGCCGTGTCGGGGTCGTAACCGGCTTCCGCGGGCGCCGGGTTGGCGCCCTCGGTGAGCGGTGCGGGCACGGGTTCGTCGCCGGGACAGGCGTTCACCGCGATCGACACCACGTGGTTGCGGCTGACCAGCCGGCGTCCGGCGCGGCCCTCCGGTTCACGGAGGGCGCGCAGCGCGTTCGCCACGGCGTGGTCGCCGCGCCGGTCGCCGACGCCCGGGTCGCCGACCTGGATGCGGGTGATGCCGGACCGGTTGGTCTCGGGGCCCGCGCGGCGCACGGAGTCCGCGGTGAGACCGGTGGCCGCGGTGAAGTGCGTGCGTACGGTCTCCTCGACGACGCGGGCCTCCTCGCCGTCGCGGGCGAGCACGACGCCCTTCTCGTAGAAGAACTCTGCGGAGTCGTCCGGCCCCATCGCCAGGGGGACGTCGGGCATCGAGCGCTGGATCTGGTCGAACTGCTCGTGGAATCGCTGTGGTGCCATGGCGTGTCCTCCCACTGCGGCGGCGGTCGTCAATCAGAGCCGCGAGACCGCTGCTTGATACAGCGCCAAACCTGTGTGGTCTGCACCTGGGACCACTAGCATGCGAGGAGTGACAGCGGGAAGCGACTCGATTCTCGAACTGCTGCCGATGGTGTTCGCGGCTCCGGGCGAGGCGCTGGCCGGTGCGCGGGAGGTCCTCGACGGCGATCCGACGCCGTTCCGGGCCTCGGTGGCGCACCACGCGATCGGTATGTGGCAGCGGGACTTCGGCGATCTACGGCTCGCCCTGCACCATCTGCGGCGCGCCCGCGACCTGGCGGCCCGCGCGGATTCGGCGGACCGGGAGGCGGACGTACTCGGCACGCTCGGCGTGGCGTTGGTGCACGCGGGCCGCACCCGGCAGGGCCTGGAGGCCTTCGAGCGGGGCGTGGAGCGAGGGACGGGCCACACCCGCGCGCGGGTGCTGTACCGGCGGGCGTACGTCTGGTGGGTGCTGGGCCGGCACCGTGAGGCGCTGGACGACGTACGGCGGGCAATTCCCGTGTTGCGGCAGGCGGATGACGTGATCTGGACCGCGCGGGCGCTCACCCTGCGTGCGACCGTGCATCTCGCGCTCGGCGCGGTGGACCGGGCCGACGCGGACTTCACGGCGGCCGAGCGGCTGTGGGAGACCACCGGCCAGGAGCACGACAAGGCGGACGCGGTGGAGAGCCGGGGGCTGGCCGCGTTCCGGTCGGGCGACATCCCGGTGGCGCTCCAACTCCTGGACGAGGCACAGGAGATGTACGCCAAGCTCGCCACCCCGACGTTCATGCTCACCATCCGCCGCTGCGAGGTGTTGATGAGCGCGGGCCTGGCCGGGGAGGCGCTGGCCCACGCTGACACGGCGGTCGGGCTGCTCGACGGCATCGGCGGCCAGTCCACCCGCAAGGCGGAGTTGCTGCTCGTCGCCGCCCGAGCGGCACGGCTCGCGGACGATCCGCACACGGCGATCGCGCGTGCGGCCGTGGCGGTACGGCTGTTCGCCGCGCAGCGGCGCACCTGGTGGGAGACGCATGCCCAACTGGTGCTGATCGAGGCCCGGTTGGCGGCCGGGCGCGCGTCCGGGCGGCTGGTGGCCGACGCCGCCGCGGTGGCCGACCGGCTGGCCGCCTTCGGCTCACCGTCCGCACCGGAGGCCTCGCTGCTGGCAGGCCGGATCGCACTCGCCCTCGGCTGGACGGCGGACGCGGAACGGCACTTGGCGGTGGCCGCGCGCAGCAGACGCGGCGGTCCGCCGCTGGCCCGGATGACGGGCTGGGCGGCGCAGGCGCTGCGCGCGCAGGCCGCGGGCTCCGGTCGCGGGGTACTGGAGGCGTGCCGGCGCGGGCTCGACGTCCTCGACGATCACCGTACGACCCTGGGCGCCTCGGAGTTGAGGGCGCGGGCGACGGCGCAGGGCGCGGAACTCGCCGCGCTGGCCCAGCGGGCGAGCCTGGCCTCCGGCGGTCCGCGACGCCTCCTGGTGTGGAGCGAGCGCTGGCGGGCGACCGCACTCTCGACGCCACCCACCCGGCCACCCGCCGACCCGACCCTGCTCAGCCACTTGACGGCGTTCCGCGAGATCGCCGCCCGCGCGGAGGAGGCCCGCATGGAGGGCCGCCCGGTACCGGCCCTGGAGCGCGAACAGCGGCGCCTGGAACGGGAGATCCGCTCCCGCACCCTCCATATGCGCGGCGACGCCCCCGGCGAGGGCGACCGCTTCGACCCGACTCGCCTGCTGGCGCGCCTGGGTGAGGGTCGGCTGGTCGAACTGGCCGTCGTGGACGGCCGGGTGCACGCCCTGCTCTGCGGGGAGGGCCGGGTACGCCGCTTCGAGGCGGGCCTGCTCGCGGAGGCGATGGCCGAGGCGGAACACGTACAGGCGGGTCTACGGCGCCTGGCGCATCCCGGAGCGGAGGCGAGGCTCCCGGTGGTGGAGGCGGCGGGCCGACGCCTGGAGGAACTGCTCCTCGGCGAGGCGGCCGGGCACCTGGGTTCCGGCCCGGTGGTGGTGGTCCCGCCGGGCCGACTCCACCGGGTGCCCTGGGCGTTGCTGCCCTCGCTGCGCGAGCGGGTGCTCAGCGTGTCGCCGTCGGCGGGCAGTTGGCTGCGCGCCCTGGACATCGAACCGCCGCCCGGTGACCGGCACGTCCTGGTGCGCGGCCCGGGCCTCGCGACCGGCGGCGCCGAGGTCCCGGACCTGGCCGACCGGTACGGCAGGCCCACGGTCCTGGAGCACGACGACGCCGAAGTCCCCCGGGTGCTGGCCGAGTTGGACGGCGCGACCCTGGCCCACATCGCGGCCCACGGCACGTTCCGCGCGGACAGTCCCCTGTTCTCGTCCCTGCGCATGGCCGACGGTCCGCTCATCGTCCACGACTTCGAACGCCTCGCCCGCAGCCCGTACCGCATCATCCTCTCCAGCTGCGACACGGCCCGCCTCGCCTCGGTCGGCGCGGACGAACTCCTCGGCCTGGTCACGGCGTTGCTCCCGCTGGGCACGGCGGGCGTGATCGCGAGCAGCGCCCCGGTCAACGACGCGGCGGTGGTCCCCCTGATGCTCACCCTGCACAAGGGCCTCAGCGCGGGCCTGTCCTTGGCGGAGGCCCTGCGCGACGCACGGGCGGCGCTGCCGGGGGACGCGGTGCATCAGGCGACGGGGTGGGCGTTCTCGGCGTTCGGGGCGGCTTGAGAGGGCGGGGCGAGATGGTGGGGCGGTCGGCCGAGGCCAGGTAGCGGGACGATCGGCGGAGCCCGAGGGGCTGGGCGGTTGGCGGAGCCCGGGTGGCCGGGCGATCAGCGGGGCGACTCGGCCGCGGCGGTGGGCCCGGACATGACGCGGGCTGTCCGGCGCGAGTGGCCCGAACCAGCAGGGCAGACGCGTGCCGTCGAGCCGAGCCCGACCTGAGCCGTCAAGGTCACCGGTCAGGCCCAGCCCCGCCGGTTCCCCCTCACGCCGACTGCGCCGCCGGCAGTTCCACCAGCCACGGCAGGGCGCCGCGGTCGCTCGCGCCGAGGCGGGCGTAGGCGCTGTAGAGGTGGTTGCCCACGGTACGGATGGAGAGGGTGAGGCGGTCGGCGATCTGGCGGTTGCTGAGGCCCGCGGCGGCGAGGGTGACGATCTGGCGCTGGCGGGCGGTGAGTTCGCCCAGGACCAGGCCGGACAGGGCGGGGGTGCGGGCGCCCTGGCAGCGGCGGGCCAGGGCGACCGCGCGGGTCCGGGACATGCGGGCGGCGCGTGGGTCGCGGTGCGCGCGGACGGCCTGGGCGTGTGCCTCGGCGGCGAAGAGCAGGAAGCCGCGCTGCTCCAACTCCCCTGCCACCCGGTCCAGTGCGGGGCCGTCCCCGTCGACCAACGCCTCGGCGTGCCGGGCGAGGACGGCCGGTCCGTCGCCGGGCAGTCGGGCGAGTCGGCCGGCGACACGTTCGGGAGCGCCGAGGCGTACGGCGTCGTAGAGGACGTATGCGGCGGGCCTGCCGTCCTCGGCGGTGAGGCCGCGGCTCTCCTCGCCCTCACTCCACCTGCCGTCCACGATCTCGCGAGCCGCTTCCACGTCGCCCCGTGCCGCCGCGAGCCAGCTGCCCGCGTCGCCGTTCGCGGGGCGGTGGGCGAGGGCCTCGTCGGTGGCCGGTACGTCGCCCGACTGGGCGGCGGCCAGGGCGAGTTCGACCCCGCAGGCCCGGCTGCCCGCGGCCTGCCGCAGTCCCTCCCGCGCCCAGGCCGCCGCCTCGCGCAGCTCGCCCCGCAGCCTCGCGAACCGCGCGCGGACGGCGGCGTACCCGGCCGGTACCGGCGCGCCCTCCGCCACCAGCCACTCCCCCACGGGCGTCGGCAGCGGGCGTACGTCGGTGCGGTCGATGCGGTCGGTCAGCGCGGACCGTTCGGCCGCGAGGGCCGGGACGCACTGGTCCGGGGTGCGGGCCAGTCGGCGGGCCCGGAGCCGGCCGGCCGCGGCGCGCAGCGCGGGGCCGTGCAGGGGGTGGGCGAGGCGGACGGCGCCCTGGTCGTCGACGCGGATCAGGGCCTCGGTCTCCAGGCGTTCGAGGATGTCGAGGTCGAAGTCGTCCAGCGACGACGCCAACGGCTCGGCGAAGGCCAGGCGTTCGAGGCTCTCGCGCTCCTCCGGGCCGGTGCGGGCGAGGACTTGCGCGGTGCGTTCGCGGACCGTCGCGGTGACCGGCACCGGGCCGCGCCACGCCCACTCGTCGGAGTCGGTCGTCCTGGTCAGCAGTCCGCGCTCGCGCACCGCGCCGAACAGGTCGCGCAGCAGGCGGAGATCACCTTGGCAGAGGCCGTACAGGCGGTTCACGGTGAGGGGTTCCAGCGGGCCGCGGGCAGCCAGGGCCAGCAACTGGGCCGTCTCCTCCCGGGGCAGCGGCTCCAGCGCGAGGCGCGGCAGCAGTTCACCCGTCCACAGACGTGAGACAGCGCCGGGTACCGGGTCGCCGTCGGCCACCACGACCACCAGCCGGGTCCGGCCGTGGACGGCGAGTTGGTGGACGAGGGCGGCCGAGGAGTCGTCGAGCAGATGGGCGTCGTCCACCAGCAACAGCCGGACGCCGGACAGGATGTGGACCGCGCGGTGCAGGGAGACGCTCTCGGGCAGGAGGTGCGCGAACGCGGCGAAGGGGAGCAGGCGGGTCTCGGGCGTCCCGGTGACCCTGGCGCAGTCGCTGCCCCGGACGGCCTCGGTCACCAACCGGGTCTTTCCCCGGCCGGCCGGACCGGTCACCACGATGCCGTGCCGCCCGGCCGTGAACGAACCGCGGATCAGCTCCAGTTCGTCCTCCCGGCCGGTGAACGGCCAGGGCAGTTCCAGGGTCTTCGCGTCCTGTTCGAAAGTCATCACACAGATAGGAGCCCGCCTACTCACCCCTGATACAGGGTGACTTGAGTAGCCCTCGACTCAGGCGCCCGGGAACGGTCAACGGCAATCTGGTCGCATGACCACCCGCTACTGCTCCCTCGCGCAGCAGTCGGCCCCGGAGTTCGGACCGGGACTGACCGCCGAGCGACGCAGTGCGCTCATCGGCGGAAGCCGCATGTGGGTCAACGGCACTGTCCTGCACTACTACTTCTTCGACGCCGACAACGCGGCCGCCACCGACACTTCCGTCATCCCGGTCCCCGGGACCGGCGAGATGCGGCGGGTGCCGTGGGCCGGCGCCAAGGAGCAGCAGGACGTCGTACGCGAGTGCTTCCGCGAGTGGCAGGGTCTCGGTATCGGCGTCGACTTCACCGAGGTCGGCGACCGTTCGGAGGCGGAGCTGCGCATCGGGTTCCAGCCCGGTGACGGCTCCTGGTCGACGGTGGGCCGCGACGCGCTCACGGTCGGTCTGTCCGACCGCACCATGAACTTCGGCTGGGACCTGACCGCGCCCGGACAGCGCGGTACGGCCCTGCACGAGATCGGGCACGCCCTGGGGCTGCTGCACGAGCACCAGAGCCCGTTCGCCGGTATCCACTGGGACGACGAGGCCGTGTACGCCGAGTTGGCGGGCCCGCCGAACTTCTGGAGCCGGGACAAGACGCTCTTCAACATCCTGCGCAAGCTCGACCCGGACGAGGTCAACGGCTCCGTCTGGGACCCGCAGTCGGTCATGGAGTACACGTTCGCGTCGGGACTGATCCTGGAGCCGGAGGAGTACCGCACGGGTCTGCACCCGCACGGCAGCCTCTCCTCCTCCGACAAGGAGTTCGTCCTGCGCTGGTACCCGCCCGTCGGCCCTCCCCGGCCGACCGAGCTGGTGCCGTTCCGGTCGGCGCCGCTGCGCCTGGGACCGGGCGAGCAGGCCGACTTCGCGATCGAACCGACGCAGACGCGCGAGTACGCCGTCGGTGCCTTCGGGGACAGCGACACGGTCGTCGTGGTCTTCGAGGAACGGGACGGCGAACCACGCTTCCTCGCCGGGCAGGACGACGGGGGCACACCGCACAACGCCACACTCAAGGTCAGGCTCGTCAAGGGCCGCCGCTACTTCGTCCGTGTGCGCCTGTACTCCACGTGGAGGTCGGGGGACACCGCGGTGATGTGCTGGTAACAGCATGGGTACAGCCGCACGCGGACGGACGGACCACTGTCCGGCGCCGGGGGAAGCGGCCGAGGTTCGTAGCCTTCGGGGGAGGGATACGAGCCTCGGCCACGCCGCCATGTCCGGCCTTCGGTCACCCAACTCCCTTGCGGCATAAGGCCCTTGTTCTCTAGGACCCCAACTCCAGTGGCCGCGCGGGGTCCTTGGACCACTCCTCCAGCGAACCGTCGTAGACCGACACGTCCGTACGGCCGAGCAGCGTGAGCGCGAGTGCGGCGCCCGCCGCCGAGATGCCACCGCCGCAGTACAGGACGACCGGTGAGTCGTCGGTGTCGAGGACCGCGCCGACCCGCGCCGCGAGGTCCTCGGCGGGCAGCACGTGTCCGGACTCGTCGAGGAGACCCCGGCCCGGAAGGCTGCGGCTGGCGGGGATGTGGCCGCGGCGGCTGTAGCGCGTGGGCGCGGAGCCGTCGTAGCCGCCCGGGGGCAGCGCGCAGACCAGGGTTCCGGGGCGCTCGCCGCGGCTGACGGCGGCCACGTCCTCGATGCCGGCCCACAGGTCCGGGCGTACGACGGGTGTCACGGGCCGGGCGGCCGGAACCGGGTCGGCTTCGTCACCGGAGGCCAGGGGGCGGCCTGCCGCCTCCCACGCTTCCAGGCCGCCGTCCAGTACCGCCGCCGGTACGCCGATCGCCCGGAGCATCCACCACAGCCGCGCCGCCCAGATGCCGCCCCCGCTGTCGTAGGAGACGACCTCGCTGCCCTCCCCCACGCCCAGCCGGGCCAGTGCGGCGGCGAGGGCCTCGGGGGACGGCACGGCGAAGTGGTACGGCGCGTCGTGGTCGGAGAGGTCGCCGGTCAGGTCGGCGTGTCGCGACCCGGGCAGGTGCCGTTCGGCCCATGTCCCGCGCCCGCTCGCGGAGCGGTAGTCGCCGTCCTCGCGGGGTGAGGGCAGGAGCGCGCTGGCGTCGAGGACGACCAGCCGGGGATCGTCGAGATGCGCGGCGAGCCAGGTGTCGTCGACCAGCGGGCCGGGCAGCAGGGAGGTGGTCATGGCCGCCGATCGTACGCCCGCGACCTGGGCGTCTCACCCCTCGGGCGCGACCGTCCCATATTCCGGACCACGCTTGCACAGAATCCGGGTAGTGCGGTTATCGTTCGGCCATCTACGCGGGAGCCCCTACCCGGTTGGGCTGAGAGGGCGTCTGGGACCGGCTCGTCGAGAGTCCGGCCCCCATGGGGACGCCGACCGCACCACTCGCGCCTCAGCGCCCGCGTAGGAGTTCACGTGTCTGCAGCAGTCGAGCCCCAGCACCCGGTGGTCAACACCCCGGCGCGCCGCTCCTGTTGTTGTCGCATGCACTGATCCACCGCCTCCGCGCGCCCCTCCCTCCCCTCCCTTCAGGCGCCGTCACGCCTGCGCACATTCCGGAGTACCCCCATGCCGCACATACGGGTCATGCTGGACTATTTCCACCCCTGGCCGAATTCTGCCGGTCTGTACGTCGCCCGCGCTCGCCGCTGGTACGCCGAGGCCGGGCTCGACGTCGAGCTGGTGGTGCAGGACCCGGGGCGCGGGGACACGCTGGAGTACCTGGCCCGGGGCGAGGTGGACTTCGGGATCTTTCCGCCGAACCGGCTGCTGGCCCGGCGCGCGGAGCACGGCCAGCCGCTGGTCGCCGTCTCCGCGATCAACCACCGGGGCCTGGAGGCGATCCAGACCACCACGTCGACCGGCATCACCCGCCCCCGCGAACTGGCCGGCCGCCGTATCGCCTACAACCCGACCCCGCGCGGCCGTGCGATGGTGCGCCACCTGGTGGCGGCCGACGGCGGTGACCCGGACGCCGTGATCGGTGTGGACGCCGGCAGCCGCGAGCTGACCGTGGACGACATCGTGGCGGGCGAGGCGGACGCGACCTTCGGCAACTACTGGTCCTGGGACGCGTTGCGCGGCGATCTGCCCGAGGAGCAGCGGCTGACCTGGCCGGTCGACGAGATCGGCGCCCCGCGTTACCACAGCTACCTGCTCGGCACGAACGAGGACCTGCTCACCCAACACCCGTCTCTCGTACGGGACTTCCTCGCCGTCACGGCTCGCGGCTACGCGGCCGCCGCCCAGGAGCCGGACGCCACCCTGGAGTTGCTGGAGCGGGTCATCCCGTACTTCCCGCGTCCCCTGATCGCCCGTTCCCTGGCGCTGATCGCGCCCACCTGGACGGACGCGGACGGCCGTTGGGGTGTGATCGACGAGGGCCGGATGGGCCCGTACGCGCACTGGCTCGCCGAGAACGGCGCGATCCAGGACGACCGGGACTGGGCGAAGTCCTTCACCAACGGCCTGCTGGACGTGGCCACATGAGAGCCCTGGCCTGCCAGGCGCGGACGCTGACCCGGCGGCTCGCCGTCGACTTCATGAGGGTGGGCAGCGCGCTGTGTCGGCCGTGACCGGCCCGACCCGCCAGCCCTCCCACCCCTCGAAGGACCCGACATGCATCGCCGCACCGCCCTGTCCGCCATAGCCGCGACCGCCCTCCTCGCCGTCACCGGCTGCTCCGCCGACTCCACGGCCGCCGCGAAGGACGGCACCACGACCGTCACCCTCGCCCTGGACTGGACGCCCAACACCAACCACACCGGCATCTACGTCGCCCAGGCCAAGGGCTGGTTCAAGGCCGCCGGGATCAACGTCAAGATCGTGCCGTACGGCTCGACCGCGCCCGAGACCCTGATCGCCAACCACAAGGCGGACTTCGGCATCTCCTACCAGGAAGGCGTCACCACCGCGCGAGCGGCGGGCCAGGACATCACCTCCGTCTACGCCGTGACGCAGAAGACCGACGTGACGATCGCGGTGCGGGCCGACCGGGACGACATCACCACGCCGAAGGACCTGGACGGCAAGACGTACGCCGGTTTCGGCGCGCCGTACGAGAAGCCGCTGCTGCAGAGGGTGATCCAGAACGCGGGCGGCAAGGGCGACTTCAAGCAGGTCACCCTCAACACCTCGGCGTACGCGGCGCTTTACGCGGGCCAGGCGGACTTCGCGATGCCGATGCCGACCTGGGAGAGCCTGGAGGCGAAGCTGAACGGCAAGCCGCTGAAGAACTTCCAGCTCTCCGACTACGGCTTCCCGGCGATCTACTCGACGCTCGTCGCGTCCTCGGACCAGTTCCTGAAGAAGAACCCGGAGGTCGCGAAGAAGTTCCTGGCCGCGGTCGACAAGGGCTACCGCTACGCCGCCGAACACCCCGCCCAGGCAGCCGACTTGCTCATCTCCGCCAACAAGAGCGTCCTCACCAACACCCAGCTGGTGAAGGAGAGCGAGCAGCTGCTGGCCAAGGAGTACTACAAGGGCACGGACGGCTCGATCGGCACGCAGAGCGCCGCACGCTGGCAGGCATTCGCCGACTTCGAGTACAAGGCGGGCCTGCTCGTCGACGCCAACGGCAAGAAACTCACGTCCGCCCCGAAGGCGTCGACGTACTTCACCAACGCCTACCTCCCGGACGCCAAGTGAGGCCGCTCCTGCGGTCGTTGTGGCCGCCACTCCTCGTCCTGACCGTGGTCCTCGGCGGCTGGCAGCTGTACGTCACCGCCGCCGGCGTCGACCCCACGACGCTGCCCTCCCCCGCCCGGGTCGTGGAGCAGGGCTGGTTGAACCGCCAGGACCTCTGGGACCAGACCCTCCCCACCCTCCAGGAGACGCTGCTCGGCTTCGCGCTGTCGTTCACGGCGGCCTGGCTGGTCGCCGTCCTCCTCGACTTCTCCTCGGCGGCCCGCCGGGGCCTGTACCCGCTGCTCGTCGCCTCGCAGACCATCCCGATCGTGGCCGTGGCACCGCTGTTGATCATCTGGTTCGGCTTCGGGCTGCTGCCGAAGATGCTGGTGGTGACGCTGACGACGTTCTTCCCGCTCGCCGCGAACCTCGCGGCCGGCTTCGCGGCGACCGACCGCGAGGCGATGCGGCTGCTGCGCTCGCTGGGCGCGGGCCGCTGGCGGACGTTCCGACTGGTCAGGGTGCCGAGCGCGATGCCGTACTTCTTCGCCGGGCTGCGCGTGAGCATCACCTACGCCGTCGTCGGCGCCGTCTTCGCCGAGTACGCGGGCGCGGAGGCGGGCCTCGGGATCTACATGCAGGCGCAGAAGAGCGCGTTCCGCACGGACCTGGTGTTCGCGGCGGTCGCGGTGACGGCCGCGCTGAGCGTCGCCCTGTTCGGGGCGACCTATCTGCTGCAACGGCTGGTACTCCCGTGGGAGCGGGCGTTGAAGGAGGACACGTCGTCATGAGCAGTCTGCGTATCGAGGGCGTCGGCAAGTCCTTCGGGCAGTTGGAGGTTCTGCGGGATCTCGAACTCGCCGTGGAACCAGGTGAGTTCGCGGCCGTCATCGGGCCGAGCGGCAGCGGCAAGAGCACCCTGTTCAACCTGGTCTCCGGGCTGGACCGTCCCACGACCGGCCGGGTCCTGGTGGAGGGCGAGCCGGCCGGGGTGGAGTCCGGCAAGGTGGCGTACATGCCGCAGAAGGATCTCCTCTTCCCCTGGCGGACCGTCCTCGACAACACGGCACTGGGCCTTGAGGCGCAGGGAGTCGGGAAGAAGGAGGCACGGCGACGGGCCGACGCCCTGTTCCCCGACTTCGGCCTCGACGGCTTCCAGAAGGCGTACCCCTCCCAACTCAGCGGCGGTATGCGGCAACGAGCGGCCCTGCTGCGCACGGTGGTTCTGGAGCGACCGGTACTCCTGCTCGACGAACCGTTCGGCGCGCTCGACTCCCTCACCCGCACCGAGATGCAGCTGTGGCTGGCCGGCATGTGGCAACGCCACCGCTGGACGGTGGTTCTGGTCACCCACGACATCCGCGAGGCGGTCCTGCTCGCGGACACCGTGCACGTCCTGTCCCCCCGCCCGGCCACGATCGTCGACCGCGTCGAGGTCCCCCTGACCCGCCCACGCGGCGCCGACGACTTCACGAACCCCGACTTCGCCACGACCGAGCGCCACGTCCTGGACGCCCTGCGCGGCACAACGGCGGTGCGGACAGCATGAGTTCACACCTCGCCCACGGCCTGGGCACCGACCCGGTCGAACCCGACTGGCCGCCCCTGACGGACACCGAGGTCACGGACATCGTGGGCCCGGCCCGCGTGGTGTGGCGCAGCCCGCGCCCCCTGTCGGCGGCGGCCGTGGTCGAACGGTCGGGCCGCCACCTGTTCGTGAAGCGCCACCACACCTCCGTCCGCACGGCGGAAGGCCTGGCCGAGGAACACGCCTTCCTACGACACCTGCGGCGGCGCGGCGCCCCCGTCGTCGAGGTGCTGGACGCGGCGACGCGCGGCGAGTGGACGTACGAGGTGCACTCGGCCGGAGCCGGCACGGACCTCTACCGCGACGCCCTGTCCTGGTCCCCGTTCCGCTCCCCCGCCCACGCGAGGGCGGCCGGCGAGGCGCTGGCCCGCCTGCACCTGGCGGCGGAGGGCTTCGACGCACCACGTCGTCAAGTGCAGCCGCTGGTCGCGTCGTTCACGGTGTTCGCCTCGGCAGACCCGCAGACGGAGTTGGAGCGATACGTGGAGCAGCGCCCCCACCTGGCAAAGGGGCTCGCGGACTTCCCCTGGCGGGAGGACACGCGACGCGCCCTGCTCCCCCTCCACGAGAACCTGGCCCCCCACCTCTCCGGCCTCGCGCCCTTGTGGACCCACAACGACTGGCACGCCTCCAACCTCCTCTGGAACGAGGACGGTTCGGTCGCGACGGCCCTCGACTTCGGCATGTGCGACCGCACGACTGCCGTACACGATCTGGCGACGGCCATCGAACGCAACACCGTCCAGTGGCTCCAGCCCGGCTTCCCGGTCCGCGAGGCGGACGCGCTCGCCCTCCTGGACGGCTACCAGTCCGTACGACCGCTCAGCCCCACGGAGTCTGAGGCGCTCCCCGCGCTACTCCCCCTGGTCCACGCCGAGTTCGCCCTCTCCGAGCTGGGCTACTTCCACGGCGTGACGCGCTCTGCAGAGAACACCCGGCTGGCGTACGAGTACTACGTGGGCCACGCGGAGTGGTTCGCAGAGGAGAGCGGGCAGGGTCTGCTGAACCTGCTGCGGGAGCGGCTGGCCGTCCTGAACTAACACAGTACGAGTGGACGGGTGAACACGACACGAGGTCGGCCCGGCCCGTCGTAGTCCTCCACAGTGCGCGCGTCGAAGCCGAGGGTGCGGTGGAAGGCGATCGAACCCTCGTTGGTGACCGAGGTGATGGCCTTGAGGCGGACCGCGCCCTGCCGTCCGGCGGCCTCGATGAAGGCCGTATACAGGCTGCGGCCGAGACCGGTGCCGCGTGCGTCGTCCCGCGTCGCCACCAGGTGCACGTACCCGGTGTGGTCGGACGTGACGAACCCGAAGAGGTAGCCACGGATGCCGTCGTCGGCGCGGGCGACCAGACAGGTGGACCCGAACTCCTGCACCAGCGCGGTGAGATGGAGCGCGCGAAGGTCACGCTCTCCCCAGTAGCGGGCGTGGTCCTCCAGGACCTGGTGGAGGTCGGCGACATCGGCGGGGATGATACGGACGGTCATGGCATCGATCATGGCAGAGTGCCGGTTGGTCACCCCCAAGGAGACGGAACATGATCACGGGATACGTCCTCGGTGAAAGCCTGCGCCCCGGCGCCGTGTTCGCACCGCACGGCCTGCGCATCCATAAGGTCGAGCGGATCGACGTCTCCGCGAGTGCGACCGCCGGGCAGCCCGCCTTCTGGACGCTCGTCGAGTGGGAGGCCGACGACGACGGCGCCTCCGGTCCGATCGCGGAGGCGCTCGCGTACGCGTTGGAGCCCGACAACGGCTGGTACGCCGACTTCACCGTCGGGGACGAGCGCGTGATCGTCTTCGCCGGAAAGGTGTTCCGCTATCGGCGCGGTGACGAGGCCGGCCGCGCCGAAGCGGTCGCGTACGGACGGTCGGTGGGTACTCCGGAGCATCAGCTCGACTGGGAGGAGTGACCCCGCCGACGCCATTCCCGCGCGAGGAGTTCGTAGGAACGTACCCGGTCCGTGTGGTCGTGGGTGATGGTCGTGATGAGCAACTCGTCGGCGCCCGTGGCCTCTTGGAGTTGTTCCAGTCGGTCGGCGACCCGGCCGGGCGAGCCGACGAACTGGGTGTCGACGCGGTCCTGGACCAGCTCGCGGTCCTCGTCGGTCCAGACGTGGGCGCGTGCCTCGTCGGGAGTGGGGAACTGGATGGCCCCCTCGGCCGTGCGGATGGAGCGCACCCACAGGCCGTAGCCGGTGGCGAGTTCGCGTGCCGTCTCGTCGTCCTCGGCGACGACGACGTCGGCGGAGACGCTGACGTACGGCTTGTCGAGGGCGTCGGAGGGCTGGAACGCGGCGCGGTAACCGTCCGCCGCCTCAAGGACGGTGGCCGGGCTGACGTGGTAATTCGCCGCGAAACGCAGGCCGTTGCGGCCCGCGACCTCGGCGCTCGTGCCACCGCTGCTGCCCAGGATCCACAGCTCGACATCGGCGCCCTCGCCCGGCACGACGTGCGCCTCGACGCCCTCCGGGGAGCGGTAGGTGCCGGCCAGTAGCGCGAGGACGTCGTCGATCTGGTCGCCGTAGTCCTGGGACTTGGCGTCGGGCAGCAGGAGCAGCTTGCGCTGGAGGGCGATCCTGGGTGAGCCGAGGAGGCGTTCGAAGGAGAAACGGTGCGGGATGCGCAGGCCGTTGGGGGCTCGGCCGTCGACGATCGGGGTCGCCGTCGGCAGCGGGGGCGTCGGGCGGCCGCCGGAGCGGCCCAGGCCCAGGTCGAAGCGGCCGGGGTGCAGTGCGTCGATCAGGCCGAACTCCTCGACCGTGGACAGCGCGGTGCGGTGGCCGAGTTGTACGGCGCCGGAGCCGAGCCGGATCGTGGAGGTCGCGGAAGCCGTCAGCGCAAGGACTACCGCGGGGGACGTGCCCGCGACGCCCGGGTTGAGGTGGTGCTCGGCGAACCAGTAGCGGGCGTAGCCGAACTCCTCGGCCCGGCGGGCGAGTTCGATGGAGTTGCGCAGGGCCTCGGGCGCGGTGGAGCCGGAGGAGATCGGGACCAGGTCGAGGACGCCGAGGGGGATGCCGGAGGCCATGTGCTCACTCACTCCTCAGTGGTCGGCGGAGACGGGCTCGGGCAGGACCGGCCCCCAGTCGAACGGCGGGTCCGGGATGTCCTTGCGCAGCACGGGAGTCACCGCCGACTGGAAGAGTTCCAGCGAGTCCCGATGCTGACGGTCCGTCAAGCCACTGGAGTCCGCATGGAGATGGAGCACGGTGTGGCCGAACTGCTCGTGATAGCGGTGCACCTTGTCGATGACCTGCTGCGGGCTGCCGATCAGTGCGGAGCTGCGCTCGACGTAGTCCTCCAGGGTCTCGAAGACCAGGGGGAGGCCCACCTGCTTCTGGAAAGCGAGGTTGCTCTCGAAGATCGGCCGGTAGGCGGCCAGCGCCTCCTGGGTCGTCGCAGCGACGTAGAGGCCGGCCGTGCCCGCGCCCACCGCGATGTCCGCCGGGTCGTGGCCGTAGTGCTCCCAGCGTTCCCGGTAGTAGCGGATCAACTCGGCATACGGCTCTATGGGGTTGGTGACGTTCGCGGAGAACAGCGGGTCGCCGTAGCGGGCGGCCAGGTCGACGCTCTCCTTGCTCGTCGCGCTGCCGTGCCAGACCCGGATGGGTTGTTGGTACGGCCGCGGCCACACCTCCGCGTCCTTCAACTCCGGGCGGAAGCGGGTCCTCGCCGTCACCTTGTCCTGCCGCCAGAGCTGCCGGAACACCTCGTAGCTTTCGGCGTTGCGCTCCCACTGGTCCTCGGGCGTGACGTGGAACAGCTCGCGCTGGGCGGTGCCGTTGCCCTTGCCGATGATCAAGTCCAGGCGTCCGCCGGAGAGATGGTCCAGCGTCGCGTAGTCCTCGTAGGCGCGGACCGGGTCCAGCAGGCTCAGGGTGGTGACGGCGGTGAAGAGGCGGATGCGCCGGGTGAGCGCGGCGATGTGGCTGAGGACCACGGTCGGCGAGGAGGAGATGAACGGCCGCTCGTGCCGCTCCCCCACGCCGAAGCCGTCGAAGCCCAACTCCTCGGCCAGCACGGCGTTGTCGAGGACTTCTCGGAAGCGTTCGTGCGTCGACTTCTGTACGCCCGTGATCGCGTCCGGGCGGTGGACGATGAGGGTGATCGCGAGGAACTTCACGACGCCGCCCGTTCCTCGCGCACGTCGTCCGGGTGGGTGAGGCCGAGGTGGTCGCGCAGGGTCGGGCCCTCGTACTCGGTGCGGAAGACGCCCTGTTCCTGGAGCAGCGGGACCACCTTGTCGGCGAAGGGGTCGAGGCCGGTCGGGGTGATGTGCGGGACGAGGATGAAACCGTCGCTGGCGTCGGCCTGCACGAAGTCGTTGATGGTCTTCGCGACCGTGGACGGGGAGCCGATGAAGGCCTGCCGGTTGCCGGTCTCGATGACCAGGTCGCGGATCGACCACTTGTTGGCGGCGGCCCGCTCACGCCACTCGCGGGCGGTGGCCAACGGGTCCCGGTACATGCGGACTTGGGCACGGCCCTTGGAGATGTGGTTGTCGCTGACGTCCGGGTCGATGTCGGGCAGCGGGCCGTCCGGGTCGTAGGACGACAGGTCCCGGTTCCAGACGAACTCCAGGTGCTTGAGGGCCGTAGCACCGCTGACCTGCTGGCGGCGCACCTCCTTGGCCAGGTCCTCGGCCTCGGCGTCGGTGTCGCCGAGGACGAAGGTCGCGGCCGGGAGGATGAGCAACTGGTCCGACCTGCGGCCGTACTTGGCGAGGCGGGACTTGACGTCGGTGTAGAAGGCCTGGCCCTCGGTGAGGGTGCTGTACCGGCTGAAGATGGCGTCGGCGCTGGAGGCGGCGAACTCGCGGCCCTCGTCGGAGTCGCCCGCCTGGAAGATCACGGGGCGGCCCTGCGGGGAGCGCGGGACGTTGAACTGGCCGTGGATGTCGAAGTGTTGGCCCTGGTGGACGAAGGCTCCGGCCTTGGCGTCGTCCAGGAAGGTGCCGGTGGCCTGGTCGGCGATGATCTCGTCGCCGTGCCAGGAGTCGAAGAGTTCGTTGGTGGTGGCCAGGAACTCCTTGGCGCGGGAGTAGCGCTCGTCCTGCGGCAGGAAGCCGCCGCGGCGGAAGTTCTCGCCGGTGAACGCGTCCCAGGAGGTGACGACGTTCCAGGCCGCGCGACCGTCGGAGAGGTGGTCGAGGCTGGCGAACTGGCGGGCCACCTCGTAGGGCTCGTTGAAGGTGGAGTTGATGGTGCCGGTCAGGCCGAGGTGTTCCGTGACGGCGGCGAGCGCGGCGAGGATCGTGAAGGTGTCGGGGCGGCCGACCACGTCCAAGTCATAGATCTTGCCGCCCTGTTCGCGCAGCCGCAGCCCCTCGGCGAGGAAGAGGAAGTCGAACTTGGCGCGCTCGGCGGTCCGTGCGAAGTGCGCGAAGGAGCTGAACTCGATGTGGCTGCCGGCCGCGGGGTCGCTCCACACGGTGGTGTTGTTGACGCCGGGGAAGTGGGCGGCCAGGTGGATCTGCTTCAGGGGCTTGCTCATGTCGTACGGTCCCTCCGGCTCAGGCGGTGGCTGCGGCAGCGGCGTAGCGGTTGGCGGGGCGGCCGAGCCCCAGCAGGCCGCGCAGGGTGTCGGCCTCGTAGGCCTGGCGGAAGGCGCCCCGGCGCTGGAGTTCGGGGACCAGGCCCTGCGTGATCGCCGGGAGGTCGTGCCCTGCGACGGCGGGCCGCAGCCGGAAGCCGGTCAGCCCGGCCGACTGCAACTCCTGGAGGAGATCGGCGAGTTGGGCGGGTGTACCGGTGAAGATGCGGGCGTCGCTGGCGTACGGCTCCCCCGCGAGGGCGTCGAGGCGTGCGCGGCGGGCTGCTGCTACGGCCGGGTCGTCGTCGAGGAAGACGACGAGGTCGCCGAAGATGTGCAGCGGTTCGTCGGCGCGGCCCGCGGCCTGCTGCTCGGCGCGGATCTCCGCGACGATCGCCCGCGCCTGGTCGCTGTCGTGCGGGGTGACGTAGCCGACGTCGGTGGCACGGGCCACCAGCCGGTACGGGATGGTCTGGTGGGCCAGGGAGCTGACGACCGGCTGGCCCTGCGGCGGCCGGGGTGTGATGGAGGGGCCCTTGACGCTGAAGTGCCGGCCCTCGAAGTCGACGTAGTGCAGTTTGTCGCGGTCGACGAAGCGGCCGGTGGCGATGTCCCGGATCTCGGCGTCGTCCTCCCAGCTGTCCCAGAGGCGGCGCACGACCTCGATGTAGTCGGCGGCCTCGTCGAAGTGCTCGGCGAGGCGCTCCTGCCCGGCCTCGGTCCGCAGGCTCTCCAGGCTGATCGGCGGGAAGGTGCGGCGCCCGAAGTGGTCGGCCTCGTGCGGGCGGGCGGAGAGCTGCACGCGCAGGCCCGCGCGGCCGGTGCTGACGTAGTCGAGGGTGGCGATCGCCTTCGATATGTGGAACGGCTCTGTGTGCGTGGACACCACCGTCGGCACCAGACCTATGTGGCTGGTGAGCGGTGCGATGCGGGCCGCGACGAGCACGGCGTCGAGGCGTCCGCGGACCTGGTCGGTGCGGCCGTCCAGCTCGCCGTAGTGCGAGGACTGGAGGCCGAGGCCGTCCTCGAAGGTCACGAAGTCGAGCAGGCCGCGCTCGGCCTCGGCGACCTGGTCGGCCCAGTAGCCGGCGGTGAACAGGTCCCGGGGCCGGGCCACCGGCTCACGCCAGGAGGCCGGGTGCCAGCCGGTGCCGTCGAGGGCGACGGCGAGATGCAGGGGGGTGGAGCTGGTTGAGGACACGGTGGTGCCTTCCTGGAGATCCGTACGAGATCGCCGGTCCGCCAGCTGAGCGGATACGGCGGCTGGGGCCACGGGTCAGGAGCAACAGAGCGCGCCGGCCGTGCGCAGCAGGTCGATGTGGGGCCGGGTGGTGAGGCGCACGGTCGCGGGAAGGCGGGACGGGTCGAGCATGTCCATCACCTCCACGGAGTCCGGCATCAACAGGGACAACCGCACGGCTATGCCGTTTCTTCCGGATGGGCGGCGGCAATCGGGCCTGTGCGCCGGACGAGCGAGAAGACCGTACGGGCGCGCAGCGTGAAGCCGATCGACTCGTACAGCCGGATCGCGTTGGTGTTGCTGGCCGCGGCGTGCAGGAAGGGGTGCTCGCCGCGTTCCTTGATGCCGGCGGCGACCGCGCGGACCAGTCGGGTGGCCAGGCCCCGGCCGCGGTGGTCGGGGTCGGTGCACACGGCGCTGATCTCGGTCCAGCCGGGCGGGTGGAGGCGTTCACCGGCCAGCGCGATGAGGCGGCCGTCATGGCGGATGCCGAGGTAGGTGCCCAGCTCGACGGTGCGGGGCAGGTAGGGGCCGGGTTCGGTGCGGGCGACCAGGTCGAGGATCTCGGGTACGTCGTCGGGGCCGAGGCGTACGGCTTCGGAGTCGGGCTCGGCCCGCAGGCCGGTGTCCACGAGTTGGACGCCCTGTCCGGAGCGGACGATCTCCCAGCCGTCCGGGGGCTCGCTCACGCCGCGGACCGAGGCGGAGCCGCCGGGGCCGACGAGCGTGGCCAGGTCCGCCCAGGCGCGCGGGTCGTCGTTGTCGGTGATGGCGTGGAAACCGGCCACGTCGACGGGGTAGCGGGCGGCGCGGCCGACGCGCTCGGCGAAGTGGGCGTGCGGGCCGGTGAGCGCGGCCCAGGCGGGGTTGTCCAGAACGTGGGACGTGGACGTGGTGGTTTCGATACTGACGGTGGAAGACATCGGGTGACGGCTCCGGTACTGGTCGCACGGGGCGGGGACCC
>NZ_JBHXME010000067.1:0-52656 GCF_042721125.1 Streptomyces sp. NPDC058469 | reverse complement strand
CAGTCGACCGCTGCATCGTCGAACTCACCGCCCGGTTCGGCCCGTTGGTCACCCTGCGCCGCCGCCTCACCGCGGACGACGCCACTCTGACCGTCGCGCCGGCTGCCGACGACTGCGTCCTGGGCCTGAAACTCACCGGCGACGCACTGGGCGGTGACGAACTCACCTTCGTCAGCACCACCCTCGAACCCGAACCCGAACCCGAACCCGAAGCCGCAGGCTCACGGCTGCGCGTCACGGGCGAACTCGCCACCGGCGACCCGACCGTCCCCTCCGTACCGGCCACCCTGACCCTGCGCGTCGTCGAACGCACCGACGACCTGCTCCTCGTCCTCGGCACCCTCCACGTGCCCTACGGCCCGCTGCGCCGCACCACGGGCTTCACCCTGTCCCGCATCCGCCCCGCAGACCACCTGCGTCTGCTCGTCGCCGCGGAGTTCACATGCCCCGCCTGACCGCCCTGCGCGCCCTCCTGAGCGGCCTGCTCCTGACCGCGGCCGCCCTCGTCCTGCCCGCCGCCACGGCACAAGCGGCCACCACGCACCAAGTCGTCATGTCCGGCTACGCGTTCAGCCCCCGCTCCCTGACCATCACCGCCGGCGACACCGTCACCTGGGTCAACGAGGACCAGGCCCCGCACAACGTGAAGACCACCTCCGGCCCCGCCTCCGTCCAGTCCGCGATGCTGAGCAAGGGCGCCACCTTCAGCCACACGTTCACCACACCGGGTACGTACGGCTACGAGTGCACCGTGCACCCCGGCATGACAGCCATGCTCGTCGTCCAGGCAGCGGCCACCCCCACCGTCCACCCGACCCAGCACCAGCCCGCCGCATCGGCCCCCGCAGCCGCACAACCCGCCACCCCCTCTCCCCGCACCACTGCGGCGGCCGGCCACGCCGACCACACCCACGAGGCCGCCGCCCCCGCGACGACGCACGCCCCGTCCCCCTCCTCCGCGTCCCCGGCGCAGCAGCCCGCCACGGCCACGCAGGACACCGCCTCCAGCACCCGCCCCCTCGATCCGCTGCTCCTGCTCGCCGGTGTGGTCGCGGGCGTCGCGGTGCTGTGCCTGCTGCTCGTCGGCTCCCGCTCCGCGAACTCTTCAGCCATGGCCACAGCGGGTGACGGCAACGCGGACAAGACCTGATCAGCCCGTGCGGCCGCACCCACATCCGCGGGACCCTCCCGCGCGTGCTCAGGTCCAGACTCCCGGATGACACGGAGAAGGACATCAGGTGATCACTCCCGCCCTGCCCCCCTCGCACGACGAGTCGACAACGGCCTGGACACTCGCCGCCCGCGGCGGTGACCCGAGGGCTGTCGAACAGTTTGTTCGCGCTCTGCAGCGCGACGTCAGCCGCTACGTCACCTACCTCGGCGCGGACCCTCAGGCGGCCGAGGATCTGACCCAGGACACGTTCCTGCGTGCGCTGGGCAGCCTGCACCGTTTCGAGGGACGGTCCTCGGCCCGCAGCTGGCTGTTGTCCATCGCACGGCGCGTGGTCGCCGACAGCCTGCGCCAGCGCGCATCACGGCCCCGGCTGTCGGACACCGGCGACTGGCAGCGCGCCGCCGAACGCGCCCAGCCGTCCGGGCTGCCCGGTCTCGACGACGGAGTCGCTCTCACCGATCTGCTGGCCAGCCTCCCCGACGAACGCCGCGAGGCATTCGTCCTCACCCAGCTGCTGGGACTCTCCTACGCCGAGGCGGCGCTGGTGAGCGACTGCCCCGTGGGCACGATCCGCTCACGGGTGGCTCGCGCACGCAACGCCCTGATCTGCCTGCTGCGCAACGCCGAGAGTCCCGAACCGGTGGACGCCGCCGCCTGAACAGCGCGTAAAACCATCGCGGATCTGCATGTTTTCCGTGACCAGTAGCCCTGTCTGCTGGCCGGGATGTGCGGCAAACTCAGGGGACCATGCGCGGTCGACAGGAAGGGGAGGGTGTCAATCCCCTCGATTTACGAGGGGAAAGACAGGCGGGTGCTTCCCTCCGTAGTCGCCTTGCTCGGGTACGGCACTTCGGCGCTTCGGCTGACCGCCCGGCCGCTCGGGGCGCCACCCGACGGGCGGCAATGTGCAGGCTTCCCGGTCCTGATGCAGGTATTCGAGCGCGTCGAGTACGACGGTGCGCCGGTACCAGGAGCGCCAAGCCGCGATCTCGGCCGCCAGGGCGTCGAGGGCATGGACCGGTGCCTCCGTCAGCCATGTACCCGGCTCGGTCCAGTGGGAGGGTCAGCGTCCCGCCGCCCGCTCACCGTGACATTCGCGAGCGTGCGGGCACGGATCGGGGGTACCCGGCGATCGTCGGCCGCCAGCGGCCGGCGTGCACGGGGCCGACGCGTGGGAGGGCAAAGCATGACAGCGACGGTGAAGGCCGAAACGCGCATCGCCGAACTGCCGGAGGTCGCGATGCCCTCACAGGTGGCCCCGAGGGATGCCCGGGAGTTGTCGAGGCTGTTCTTCGACCAGTTGGGGGTGCTCGAAGAAGGCACTTCTCACTACCAGGACGTGCGCAGCACGCTGATCGAGATGAACATGTCCCTCGTCCGTTTCGCCGCGGGCCGATTCCGCAGCCGGGGTCAGGAGGGGATGGAGGACATCGTCCAGGTCGGCATGATCGGTCTGATCAAGGCCATCGACCGATTCGAGATCAGCCGCGAGGTGGAGTTCACCTCCTTCGCCATCCCCTACATCATCGGCGAGATCAAGCGGTTCTTCCGCGACACCACCTGGGCCGTCCACGTCCCCCGCCGACTGCAGGAAGCACGCGTCCACCTGGCCAAGGCCACCGAAGAACTCCGCAGCCGCCTCGGCCGTACCCCCACAGTCAGGGAACTGTCCCAGCTGATGTGCCTGAGCGAGGAGGAGGTCAACGAAGCGAGGCTGGCCTCCAACGGATACACCTCGTCCTCCCTCGACGCCACCATCAACGCCGGCGACGACGGCGAAACCGTCCTGGCCGACCACATCGGCAGCGACGACACCGCCCTCGAACTGGTCGAGGACTTCCACGCCCTGCCCCCGCTCATCGCCGAACTCGATGAACGCGACCGGCTCATCATCCACCTGCGGTTCGTCGAGGAACGCACCCAGGCCCAGATCGGCGAACACCTCGGCGTCTCCCAGATGCATGTCTCGCGCCTGCTCGGCCGCACCCTGGCCCGACTGCGCGCCGGCATGCTCACCACCCACTGACCACGGCCCACAAGCCCGGCGGAACCGCGGAACCTTCGCAGGACGCCGACCCGGCGGCCTCCTCCCCAGACGCGGCGGCGCGTGACGCCGTCGGCGACCCACTCCGCGGAGTACTTCTCACCAACGCCCCGCGGATGCCCACTCCACGCACCTCTCATGGTCGGAGGACCTCATGATCGCGCTCGGACTCATCCTGCTCGTCGTCGGTCTGTTGACCGGCGTCTCCATCCTGTGGACGATCGGCGTCATCCTCCTCGTCGTCGGTGCCGCCCTCTGGATTCTCGGCGGTGTCGGCCACGCGGTCGGCGGACGCAGGCACTACTGGTAGGCCGCCGCCACCGACTTGCCGTCCATGCATCACGCTCGACGGACAGTGCCCCATGACGGCTCTCGGACCGAAGTCCGCCTACGGCCGCCGGGTGGTTCCACACCGGCACCCACCCGGCGGCCGGGTGTCTCCACACGGTGCCCTCCGCGTCTGCCTGGTAGAAGGGCCCGGCGAACGCGGCCAGCCCACCGCCTAGCCGACCAGATGTGCGAGCCAAGGGTTCGAGGTCCTTCAGGTGCCACAGTCTTCGACTGTCCTCGGTGCTGCCGGGGATACCATCGACGCCTCCTGGCCACCGTCGCCCTGCACTAGGCCAGAGCCCGCCAGGGCGCCGAAGCGCCCGCCGCCCGCCTTTATGGCCCTCAACCGGGCGACCCTGGAAGTCTGCAGCGCCGTCGGCTTCCGCTCCTTCGCCGCCGCCGCGACCGGCGGAGCGGTCTCCGTCCTCGGCTGCCCCGGCGCCGTCTTCCTCTCCCCCAGGGGCGGGCCGCCCACAGCATGGTCGCCGCGCCCCCGCACGGCCCCACACCCTGTCCGCCGGCCCCTCCTCCTGCTTTGGGAGTTCGGTACAACACCGGGCCGGTACCGGGCCCAAGCCGCGGCTCGCTCGTTGGCTGCCTGATCGCACATCTCCAGGGTGCTCCTCAGCGACGTGGGGTTCTGTCGGTGCTTGGCGGAAACGGCTCGGGGGATGCCGTATTCGCGGCGGAAGGCCGGCGAGAAGGCGAACTCCGTGGAGTAGCCGATCCGGCGGGCGATGACCGCCGGGGTCGCGTCCGTTTCCCGGAGCAGGCGGGCGTCCTTGGCTCAGGCACCAGACGGCCGGGTAGTTGATCGGGGACTGGCCCACCACCGGGGTGAATCGTTTGGTGAGCGCCGTCCGGGACACCCCGCGGCCTCGCCGAGTCCGCTCACCGTCCACCGAAGCACTGGGTTCTCATGGATCTCACGCAGCACGGAGGCGATAGACGGGTTGTCGTTCCGTGGCCAGCCGGTCGCGCCGTGCTGTTCGTGCCACAGTCGCAGTACGTGGACCAGGATCAGGTGCATCAGGGCGGGCGGGCATCGTCGCCCTCGTGCTCATCCGGCTGTCGGACAGATCCGCGCGGAGGAGGTCGATCAGCACCGCATTTCGGGGTGTTGAATGATCAAGCCAGTTGAGGTAGTCAGTAGGCGGCGGCCGTCAGGCTTGAAGAGCCCGTTCGATGACGGTGATCGCCTCGCTGGGACCGCCCTTGCCCCGGAGCAGGGCTCCCAGACTTCCCGCTCGCTCCGCCGAACCGTCGGCCATGACCTGGGCCGCGGCCGTTGCGATCTCGGCCGGCGATGGCATGCCCGCGAGTAGCCGCCCGCACCCGTGGGCTTCGATGACCTGCATGTTGTACATCGGTTCACTGTCCCGGTCGCCTGGCAGCCCCACGATCGGCACGCCACACATGAGGCTGGCCGCCACTGCGTTCTGCGAGCCCCGCAGCACAGCGACAGAGCAGTCCTGCAAGGCCGCCATGAGGCCCGGTTCATGGGCGATCGCGACGCTGCCCCTGCGCAGGGGCAGCGTCGCACCGTCGATCTCACGTTCGCGGGCGGCGACGAGCACGTCGTATTCGGGCGCAGGGAAGGCTTCACCGAGCACGTTCACCATGCTCGGTACGGACACGGCTCCGGCTCCCAGATAGACGAGGATCTTTTTGTCGGCGCGTTGCGCGGGGATGTCGGGTCGGCGGAGTTCGAGCGGCGGGAAGAGCAGGGGTCCCACGAAGTGGGTATGCGGTACGCCGGTGAGCAGGGGTTCGAGTTCGGGTACGGTCGGTGCGATGTTCGCCAGAGACCGCAGGTGGAGGAGTTCGTCGACCGATGTGCAGTCGTCGATGCCGTACTCCCGGGCCACCCCGACGATGTCGCCGTCGACTTCGTGGAAGGGGGCGTCCGCGCCGAGCGGCCGGCCGGCCAGGCGGGACAGTTCTGTCGTGGCGAGGGTGGCCACGAACGGCACGCCGGCGGCGTGGGCGGCTATGGGTACCGACGGCTGCCACTCGGTCACGATGACATCGGGCCGGTACTGTTCGATGGTCTTCAGTTCGGCCCGGACCGCCTCGCGCAGGTAGTCGGGGCGGCTCAGGCCGCGTATGCCCAGCGCCTCGCTGAACGACGAGGACTGAGGGTCTGTCAGGGGCCTCGGCCGAGTCGGGATGACCGCGTCGTACCGGTCACCGACCGGGAAGTCTTCCAGGAGGGGATACGGCTGCGCGTGGAAGGCCACCGAGTGGCCCCGTAAAGCGGCCGCCTGTGCCAGGGCGAGGCAGCGGGTGATGGCGCCGAGGCCGACGGCTCCGGCGATCGGCTCGAAGAGAATGCGCATTTCAGGCTCCGATCGTGGTTGGTGGGAAGGGATCCGTGCTCTCTGCGGGGATGGCGACGCGGAGTCGTGCGAGGCGCGTCACGTGGTGCGTCACAGCGATGGGTCTGAATGATCCGAGGCCGGGGGCGCATCGTGAGGGAGAGGCCGGGCGGCCCCGGCTTCCCGCTCCTGGGGGACTGCGCGGTGACCGGCCAGCAGGCCGGCCCCCAGCGCGGCGGCGACGGCCTGACAGCCGGCGATTCCCAGCAGCAGAGCGACAGTCCCCGTACCGCTGAGGGCACCGGCCGCGGCGGCGCCGGCTGCTGCGAAGGTGCTCTTGAGTCCGGCGCCCAGGGTGAAGATCTGGGTGCGCACGGCCGTCGGGGCGTACCGTTCGCGGCTGGCGAGCAACGCGCTGAAGAGGGGGCCGGTGCAGAAACCGGCCAGGGCGAACAGCGCCGCCGCGAGGGCGACGTTATGGGTCCACGGCACCGCGGCCAGTGGCACGCCGGTGGCCAGCAGGCCCCAGAGCACCACGCGTTCCGGGTGCTCCTCGCCGATGGGCCGGTAGGCGTAGCTGAGGGAACCGGTCAGGGCTCCGGCGGCGAATGCGGTCATGAGTCCGCCCGTCGCCCAGGACGCGTGGTAGTCGTCGGCCAGCAGTACGGTCACGATGGGCAGTGCTCCCACGCCCATCTGGGCCAGGCTGCTGGCCCAGGTGACAGATCGCAGCGGCCGGTTGTGGACCAACTCGGCGGCCCCGCGCAGCAGTTCGGCGGGCCGCGGGCGGCCCGGTTCAGTCCGTTCTCCGTCCCGGGGGCGCAGCCGCAGTGAGAACAGCAGCAGGCCGCCCGCCATCGCTGCGGCGCCCAGGGCGGTGAGAGCCGCTCCGGCGCCCACCGCGGTGCCCAGGGCCGCGGCGACGGCGGGGCCGCAGATGCCCGCCAGGTTGTATGACACCGCATCCGCGCTGAACGCCCTGGTCAGCCGGTCCTTGCTGAGCAGCTCGCCCAGCAGGCTGGTGAGCCCTCCGGTCAGCAGGGGTGCGAGGCAGCCTACGGCCACGGCCAGGAACAGAACCACGAAGTCGTCGGTCCTGCCCACCAGTGCGGCCAGGGCGGCGAGCCCGGCACCGTAGAGCGTCACCGCACCACCGTGGAAGAGCCGACGGCGGCGCACCGAGTCGGCCAGAGCGCCCGCGAGGGGCGCCGCCGCGACATGCGGGATCATCAGCGCGGCGACCAGCGCGCCGCCGAGGGCCGGGCTGTCGGCACGCTGGCTGGCCAGCATGACGAGTCCGACCCGGGCCCCTTCGTCGGCGCTGCGGGCGAGGACAGCCGCTGTCAGATACACCGGGAGTGCCGACGTGGCGCCGGATCGGGGGGCGGTCTCCGTCGTGTTCGTCACGGGTGCAGGGCATGCTGCTGGTGCCGGTAGAGCACGGTGGGCTCGGTGTCCTCGGTGTGCAGCCACACGACGGTGCCGGCCACCACTGTGTGGTCGAGGAGGGGGACCGCCTCGTTCACGTTGCACACCGCGGAGAGGGTGGCTCCGGTCAGCACGGGTGCTCCACGAGTGAGTGACCACGGGACGTCATGGAAGCGTTCCTGTGGGGAGACGGTGGCAAACCGCTGTGCCAGATGCCGGTCCGGCCACGCCAGGACGTTCACGGCGAATGCTCCCGCCTCCTGGACCGCGTGCAGGGTGCGGCTGCCGGTGGCCAGGGAGACCAGCAGACTCGGCGGGTCGAGCGACAGCGACATGACGGCGTTGGCGGTGCAGCCCGCCGGCCCCTCCGGCTGGGCGGCGGTGACCACGGAGACGCCGGTGGGCAGCAGTGAGATGGCGTCCCGGTAGTCGCCGGACAGCACCGA
Organism: Streptomyces sp. NPDC058469; assembly: GCF_042721125.1. Taxonomy (NCBI): domain Bacteria; kingdom Bacillati; phylum Actinomycetota; class Actinomycetes; order Kitasatosporales; family Streptomycetaceae; genus Streptomyces; species Streptomyces sp. NPDC058469. The sequence goes on along the minus strand of NZ_JBHXME010000067.1, from coordinate 44,916 downwards.
CGCCGAGCGGGGCCTCACGGGCTCGGGAGTTGCAGGGATGCGGCCGGCCATCAGCGGCTCACCCCGGCACGGGGCTGCGGAGCAAGCATCTCGGTGACGGCTCGCCGGTCGATTTTCCCGTTGGTGTTCAACGGCAGCTCCTCTACGGCTGTCACGTCGCGGGGCACCATGTAGGGGGGCAGGTCGACACGGAGCGCCCGCATGAGGTCATCCGGTCGCGCGCCGCCGGTGTACGCCGCTTGGATCACGGTGTCTCCTCCTGGCCGCTCGACGGTGACCGCCACCGTGTCCTGGACGCCGGGCTGTGCGCGCAACGCGCCCTCCACCTCGCCCAGTTCCACTCGGTAGCCGTGCACCTTGACCTGGTGGTCCAGTCGGCCCAGGTGGATCAGGTACCCGTTTTTCTGGGCCACATGGTCACCTGTGCGGTACCAGTGTTCGTCTTCGGGTCGTTCGTCGTCGGCCAGCGCTTGGGCACGGTCGCCTTCGAACGACGCGAAGCGGCCGGTGTTGTCCACGGGGTCCAGATAACCGGGGAAGCGCTGAGGTCCCCGTACGAGAAGCTCACCGTTCGTCGAGGGCCTGCCGGAGTCGTCCACCACCAGATGTTCGAGGCCGGGGTGGACCGTGCCGATCGGCACGGTGCCGTTGGCGGTGGCCGGCCAGGCCCCCTCCCGTGGGCGGACGTACGCGGAGCAGCTGATGGTCAGCTCGGTGGGGCCGTAGAGATTGGCCAGCGTGCTGTCGGGCGCCGCGGCTGCCCATGCCTCCGCCTGCGGCCGGGTGAGTGCCTCTCCGCAGAAGAGACTCCACCGCAGGTCGGGGAGCGAGCCGGACGCCAGGCCACGCATGCGCCGGGCGTAGGACACCACGGACGGCACCGAGAACCAGTGAGTGAGCCGCTTGTCGGCGGCCCAGCGCACGGGGGCCAACAGGTCCCGCGCGGTCGGCACGACCAGGGTGGCGCCACCGGCCCAGGCCGCGACCATGTCGTAGAGCCGCCGCATTCGAGAGACCTACTGCGCGAGGGGGCTCAAGGCCGTCAAGAAGATCACCGACGACGTCGACGAGCTACTGACGTTCTACGACTTCCCGGCCGAACACTGGGTTCACCTGCGCACGACGAATCCCATCGCATCGACCTTCGCGACAGTGCGGCTGAGGACCAAGGTCACAGGCAGCGCGGCCGCCGCGCTTGCCATGGGCTTCGAGTTCGTCGAGTTTGCCCAGGTGCGATGGAGGACGGTCAACGCGCCGGTCAACGCGCCCCACCTCGTGGCCCTCGTCCGCGCCGGAGCCCGCTTCGAATGCGGACACCTCGTCGAACGCCCCAAAGTCCACGCAGCCTGAAAACTGCCTCCCGATCTCCAGAGACCTTGACCACTGATCTTGCATCGTTTGAAGATCAGGCTGTCGCGGAGAGAAACTCAAGAGCCGTCGCAACGTTCGACGACAGGTCGGTCATCGCATCCAACACCAACCGGTGACCGGCCCACGAGGCGAACTCCTCCCGCAGACCTTCCACCATTTCCCACGTCGGCTCAGCGAAGCCCTCGATCGCCCGGGACCGGTTCTCCAACCGCCGACGGTGCACCGCCAGATCCGAACACACCACCTCGATGAACACCACCGGCACTCCATGACGATCCGCCAGGGACCGCCACTGTCCCCGCGCCGCCTCCACGGCGTTGACCGCATCGACAATTACGGTCTGGCCCATGTCGAGCACACCATCGACCACGGCCTCGGCCACGACATACGCCGCCAGGCCCGTGGGCTGGTCACGGGCCACCCCCGCACGCCACATCGCCGCCTCGATCGGGTCCACGGACACGACCGGAGCAGACAGCTTGCGCCCCAGCGTCACGGCGACCGAACTCTTCCCCGTACCGGGCAGCCCCGCCATCGCGATCAACATGACGACACCCTCGCACGCCCGATCAATCCGCCAACCATCAACGCCAGAACGGCACAGCCACCCGCATCCCGAGGCATCAAGTCACGCGACGACATCCACAGGAATTGACAATTGCTCCACCCCGAGGGCCGGCACCCGCACATCCCATCTGCCACCCCTGCGGCCGGCCGGATTGAACTCGTGCGCTGAGCACTCCCCTACACCGTTCTGCGGGAGGCGGCCCAGAGGTCCCTTACTCAGACCGCCCGGCGAAGAAGCCCGCGAGGGAGGACACGAGCGCTTCTGGAGCCTCTTCGGCCATGTGGTGCCCGGAGTCGATGCCGTGGCCGCGTACGTCCGGTGCCCACTGCCGCCAGATCTCCACCGGATCCCCGTACAGTTCCTCCAGGTCGTCCCGGAGCGACCACAGGATCAGTGCCGGGCACTGGATCTGCCTCCCGGCGGCGCGGTCGTCCTCCTCGTGCCGCCGGTCGATGGTGAGGCCGGCGCGGTAGTCCTCCAGCATCGCCCGCACCACGTCGGGGTTTCTCGTGGCCGCGCGCCACTCGTCGTAATTCTCCTGCCCCATGCTCTGGGGATCACCGTGGTACCAGCTGGCCGGATCGGCGTTGATGACCCGCTCGGGAATGTCCGGCTGGGCGAAGAAGAACCAGTGCCACCACTGCGTGGCGAAGTCGACCGTGATGCGGGACAGATGCTCGGTGAGGGGCAGACAGTCGAGCAGCGCCACCCGCGAGACCGCGTCGGGATGATCGAGTGCGAGACGCAGCGCGACACTGCCTCCGCGGTCGTGCCCGGCGAGCGCGAACCGGGCATGGCCGAGGGAGCGCATCACCTCGACCACGTCACCGGCGACGGCGCGCTTGGAGTATCCCGCGTGGTCTGCGGTAGGCACCGGACCGGCGGACCGGCCGTACCCCCGGAGATCGGGACAGACCACGGTGAAACCGCGCCGGACGAGGAGCGCGGCGACGCGATGCCAGGTCGCGGACGTCCGGGGGTGGCCGTGCAGCAGCACCACTGGCGGCCCTTCCCCGCCGTAGCGAAGGAGAATCGACGCTTCATCGACCTGAACCCGCCTGCTCTCAAAGCCCTCGAACAAGGCCCGAACCTCCCGCCCTCGTCGACACACCACCACGGCACTGATCGGCCAAGGACAACCCCGCACTCGCCCCCGAGGACCACCGGGCCGACAAGCTACGCAAGCCGGCCCCCTTTGCCTACGAGTGCTGAACCGACACAGCCTTCCTCATGCCCCCGCGGATCCCGTGGACACAATTCGCCAACGGTGTCGTAACCCGCCGGGAGCTTGGTCCTGAGTCGCGCACGACGTCAGCTACCCGTACCAGAGAGACGAACCCGCAGGCGGGCACGCCTCCTGCGCCGCATGACTGGTCAAGTACGCCGCCGAGCCGGCGTCGAGACGCCCGGCGCGGCGCTTCGCCATCGTGAGCGTGCAGATGGCGTTGATCTGATCGGCCAGATCGTCGTACGCGCGGCGCCGGGTGCCGACACTGGCGCGGTAGGTACGGCGGTAGGCGAGCATGGCATCGTGCTGGGCTTCCGCCTCGGGCTCCGGTATTTCGGCAGCCCGCAGCTTGTGCTTGAGCTTCGTCAACAGTTCGGTGGAACCGCCTCGCCGCCGCCCGCTGGCTCTGCGCACGCTGTCATCGAAGGCCGCGCCGAAGTCGTCCGCGGTGAAGGTTCTCGGTCGCAGTTCAAGGGCGCTGCGGGCGATGTATCGGGAGATCAGCCAGATCATGACCTCCTCGACTTCCTCGTACAGCGGTTTCTCGCCCAGGCACGCTTCCACCAGTGGTACGAGTCGCGCCATGGCCTCCGCCTCGACCTGGTCGATGGTGCGCGCCTCCACCAGAACGTCCAGGCGGTCGACACACCATCCGATGTCCCTGCCGTCCGGCAGTTGCGCCGGGGACGCGTTGCTCGCGATGCGCCACCGCGGGCGACACCGGTTCGCGCTGGTCGGGCGGCCGGCCTCTGTCCCGTTGAAGGGGAAGAGGCCGGCCGGTCCGTCCCGATTACCTCGGCTTGGTCGCCTCGACCAAGAGGTGATAGCCGAAGTGGTTGAAGGGAGGCACTTCGGCGAGGAAGCACTCGGTCTTCCTGACGAAGGCCCTGACCGACTCGTCCCGCAGGACTTCGTCAGCCAGCCAGACAGCGAGGGGCGAGTTGCCGCGCAGCCGGGTGACGGTCATCCCGACGGTGGCGAACAGGGTGGTGAGGTCCCGGGGACTGAAGCTGTACCAGGGGGCGACGTACTCATCTCCGCTGAGGGTATTGGTGAAGAGGAGCTGTTTGCCCGCCACGTCGGTGACATCGACCGAGGCGAAACGGTCACCGGTGAACATCTCCTCGAAGACGGAGTTCTTCACGCCCAGCAGCATCCTGCCGCCGGGACGGAGGACGCGGGCGACCTCACCGAACACCGCCTGCCTGTCCTGAAGGGGGACGTGCATCAGCGCCAGCATGCTGGTGACGGTGTCGAAGGAATCGTCCGGGAAGGGGAGATGAGCCATGTCGCCCTCGCGTAGATCCGCGCTCAGGCCGCGTTCGGCGAGCTTGCTCGAAGCCACGTCCAGCATGGGACGCGAGATGTCAAGTCCGCTGACGTGCGCACCTTTCTCGGCCATGGGGACGGTGAACCGGCCGGTACCGCATCCGATGTCGAGAACCTTCTCACCGGAACGAATGGTCTCCAGGAGAAAGTCCCGCTCCGACTCAGTGAACATGTCGTCGCTGGGACCGCGACCGGGTATCCGCCCGTCGTACTCGTTCGCGACCTGTTGATAGACCGACTTGACCGTTGCCTTCTCCTCCTCGGGCTGCTGATCGGCGTCGCCTAATGCGGCCGACTGCTCATAGGTCGTCATACTGATTCCCTCTTTCGCTGGTGGATTGATACGGAGGCTGCAGGCGCGGCGTTTTTCCCACCGTCGCTTGTCGTGGCGGAGCGCGCGGAGCTGCTGTGGCGTTTCTCAGATCGCCAGGGGGTCGCGAAGCAGGGGGCACGAGAGGCAGTGCGGACCGCCTCTACCGCGGACCAACTCTGCGCTGGGGATGGTAAGGACGCTGATGTCGGCCGCACTGAGCCGGTCATTGGCCATGGTGTTCCGGTCGTAGGCGATAACCGTCCCTGGGCGGAGTGTGAGCACGTTGGCGGCGTCGCTCCACTGCTCGCGTTGCATGGTGGAGTCGTCGTCGCCGGTCTCGATCAGGCGAATACCGCTCAGGCCCAAGGAAGTGGCCAGGGCCGCGAATGGGTCGTCCAGGCTGGCGGCTCGCACCGTGGCATCGGCGTTCAGCCTCAGTGAGAACCAGTGGCACTGGTCGCGGTGCACTCCACTGACCAGGAAGCTTTCCTGATCGACCATCGTCATCAGGGTGTCCAGGTGCATGCACCGACGCTCGTTGGGCAGCAGAACGGCGAATACGTGAGTGGCCAGGCCGGAACTCAGCAGGGACCGGGCTGTCTGCTCGGCAGCGTCAGCCGTGGTCCGTTCGCCGACGCCGATCACCACGCATCCTGCTCCTGCCACGAGAAGGTCTCCTCCTTCCAGGGCGGCAGGCTCAAGGAGTTCCCTTTCCCGGATGCGCTGAGCACCCGCAGCATCGGCTGCGGCGCTCAGCAGTCGGCTTTCGAGTCTGCGGGTTGTGCTGGCCATGGAATTCGCGCTGTACCGATCGCCGATCCAACTGCTGCTGTCACGGACGAACATGGAGTTCACCAGTGGTGGCAGGACGAACCAGTCCGCAGGCCGGCGTTGGGCGCTCAGGGCGCTGCCGATGCTGTCGGGTGAAGACGCTGCCAATTCGCTCAACGTCACTCCGGTGAGGAGGAGCTCGGTTCTCCGTGCCGCGGGGCTGGAGACGAGCAGATCCTCCAATGAGGCGGCAACGGCTTGGCCGAGATGCTGTGGTCGCGCGGCGTCCGAAACGATCTGTCGGCACACATCCGGCGCTGCGAGAGCCGCGGTCAGCACTGACGACAGTTCCACGGTGTCCACGCCGTTCTCCTGGAGCAGCCCGGTGAATCGGTCATGTTCGGTCTGCGCCGCTTCCAGCCAGGGAATCTCGTCGAATAGCAGGTCGGCGTGGTTGCCGGGAAGCAGCCGCCGCAGTTCTTGTGCCGGTCGGTGGGTGAGGACTCTGCGTAAGGTGCCCACCTCGCTGTCGACCCGAGTGTCTCGGAATGCGCGGTGATGTGCGTCAGGGCGTGGGAGGCCGTCACAGCTGGGCCCTGATGTCGTCAGCGGGGAGGGCACGGGACGGAGAGGAGGAGAAGGGGATGCCAAGGAGCGGTTCATGACCGCCTTCTGGAGAGGGTAGGGGCAGCGGGTGAGATCGAGCTGTTCCTGGGTGCGGTTGCTTCCGTGGGCGCGAGGCCGTGGGGTGACGCGCGACGAGAGGCAGCGGAGAGACGCACTGCCGACCGGGCGACGCAGGTGGACCGCACCACGGACTGCCGAACGACTACGGCTGACCTGGCGTAGGCCAGTAGCCGGCGTCTGCTTGAACTCCGACCGTAGGAACGGCTACGTGGAACTGTCAACGACCAGGCTTCGTCCCGGCCTCGTATTGGTCTGCCCACAGACGTGGTGACCTGCAAGCGAGCAGATATCTAGAAAAATGAAGAAGCTCTGTGGGTTTTCCATCGGGTGTCGGGGCGGAATCTCGCGCGTTTGAAACTCTCGTATTGGGAAGGGCCTGTTGTCGATCTTCGAGCCTCAACCCGCGTGAGATCGCAGGGGGTTGACATAGGCGCGGTTCCTCCCCGCACACTGAGATTGCCGCTGGGGCAGCCCAGTTCAGTGCCCCGCCTGCCGTGCGCCTGTCCAGGCGACGCGCGGACTCACCCTCCCGGTGCGGCCCGCCTTTTTCCTAGCCTTATTTTTCTCAGCTCCGAGACGGAGATCCTGTGTCTTCCTGTTTGGTTGTGGGAGAGCCCGAATTACGTGATGGACTTCGAGATCTGCTGGCCCGGCCGGATATACGCGATGAACTTGAACGTGTATGGGCGACGCCTTCTCGCGAGGAATACCCTCATCCTGAGGCGGTGTACAGGGAGCTCGGGGCGCGCGGCTGGCTGGCACCGCACTGGCCACAGGAGTACGGCGGGCTGGGGGCGAGTGCCTACGCCGCTGCGGTGACAGCCGAGGAACTCGCTCTGCACGGCGTTCCGGACAGTGTGCGCGTGAACACGATCGACAACGCCGGAGCCACGATTCTGGCGGCCGGGAGCGAGGAGCAGCGGCGCCGATACTGCCCGGGAATGGCAGCGGGAGAAACCGTCTTCTCCGTGTTGTTCACCGAGCCGCATGCGGGGAGCGACCTGGGTGGTATCACGACATGTGCCGAACCGGCGGGCGACAGTTGGCGCCTGACGGGATCGAAGACCTGGAATGCTCGCACGTCCCGGGCACAGTTCGGTCTCTGCGCGGCGCGCACCCAGGGTCACGGCGACAACGCCTATGCCGCCACCGGCATGTTCATCGTTCCGTTAGACCATCCGCGTGTACTTGTTGAGCCGATTGACACGTTCAACCCGGAGAAGTTCTTTTCCGTCCGATTCGACGACGTTGTTCTCCCTTCCGACGCCCTGGTGGGAAAGCCGGGCCAGGGGTGGTCCCTGCTTGCTGAGGCGCTGGGACTGGAACGGACCGGTATCTGCTTCGCCGGCCGGGCCCGGCGTTGGTTCGACCAGCTCGTCGCCGGCCTCCGCGCGCGTGGGGAGTTGACCGGGGCCGAGGACGAACACGGTCTGGGACGCCTGGATGCCGAGATCCGCTCCAGCCGACTGCTGGCGTGGCGCGCCGTGCAGGGGGTGGACGAAGGCGGTCTGAACGCCTCGGCGGCAGCGGCGGCCAAATGGTGGTCCAGCGAGCTGGCCCAGCGCGTGGCTTGGCTGGCCTGGGAGCTGCTCGGTCCGGCAGCCGACCGGGATGCCCATTTCCCCGACCTGGCTCTGGCTGCTCGGGAGGCCCCAGGTCTGACCTTGGCCGCCGGCACCTCCGAAATTCAGCTGACCACCGTGGCCACCGATCTCCTGGACGGCGGCGACCCGTGGGAGGAGCAGAACTGACATGCCGAATCCGACCGAATGGCAGCAGCAACTCGTCCATGAGTTCGCCGAGGTTCTGACTTCTCCAGGCACCTGTGGGACTGCGGCAGGCGCCCGTCAGGCTCTGACGGGTCAGGGATGGGCCAGCTTGTGTCTGAGCGCGGACGACGGTGGGCTGGGTCTCATGTGGGCCGAGGCCGCGTCGCTGGCCGAACAACTCGGCCGGATCTGGGCACCGAGCGACACCATCGACACGGTCGTCGCCCTCCCGGTCCTGAGCGCTGCCGCACCGCGCGAGGCCGAGGCCGTCATGGACGGCACGTCCGCCATCGGGATAGTCACGCCGGCGCAGATGTACGGGCCTCGCCTTTCGCGCAGTGGGCCGCGAGCTCCGGACGGGAGGAGGCAGGTTCCTGAGGAAATGCCGCAGACAGGCTGCACCTTCACGGAGAGCCTTCCTCGCTTCGTGCTTCTGCCGGTGGCCGGATCGCCCGACCAGGTCCGCAGTGTCGAAGCGACGGCCGACGACGCTGTCCGCCGCCCCACTCCGGGCGGTGACCTGTGGGAGCTGTCCGCCGACGCAGTCGGTGCCGCGGAGGTGTTCCGGGCGCCGGCCGCCTCGCTGTGGGCCGCCACCACACTGTTGCGCAACGCGCACTTCCTGGGCATGGCACTGACCGCGGTGGAGACGGCCACCGGCCGAGCCCGCACCCGGCGGCAGTTTGGCCGGACCATCGGCACGCAGCAGGCGGTGTCCTTCCCCCTGGCCACGCAGCGGGCACGGCTGGAGGCGCTGCGGATGGAGAACCAAGCTCAGTTGCTCAGGCTCGACGAGTGCGTTCTGCGGTGGCCGCAGAACGCTGCACCTGCCGCAGAATTCGCCGCCATCGACGCCGACGCGACCGCGGTGACCGACGCTGTGTGGCCCTTGCTGTGCGAGTGCGTGCAGCATGCCGTGCACATCCACGGGGCCTCGGGCCTGCAGGACGGCCAGCTGGTGGCTGTCGGCTACCGTCTCCTTCTGGCCGAAGCGGTCCGACTTGGGCTGGGAACACAGCGGCGTGCCCGGACGTCGCCGGCACCAGCACGAGACAGCGAACCGCTGCGGGGCATCGGCCGACGCCATAGCGCCCATCCCCGAAAGCTGGCACAGCGGCGGGAACTCGCTGCCGTCCGGGACAGCGACGCCGCCCCTCCGGCCGCCTCGTGCATCCACGAGATGGTCGAACAAGCGGTCGCACGCCACTCCGAGGAGGTGGCACTACGCACGGCGACGAGCGAGATCACCTACCGGGAACTGAATAACCGGGCCGAGCGAATCGCACAAGCCCTGCGGCAGCAGGGGGTCGGCATCGACGACATCGTCGGCCTCCACATGGAACACAGCGCTGACACCGTCGTGACCATGCTCGCCGTCCTCAAGGCGGGAGCTTCCTACCTCCCCCTGGATCCCGGGTATCCGCCGGAGCGCATCGCGTTCATGGTGCAGGACAGCCAAGCCACCGCCGTCGTCACCGATCAGCAGCCGAGCTCCCCGCCCCTGAAAGTGGCCGCTCCCCTCCTGACCTGGGAACAGCTGCAGTCCTGGTGCGGCCCGGCCCACTCCGATGTGATCCCCGCGCGGGCTCGCCCGGACTCCCTCGCCTACCTGATCTACACCTCCGGATCCACCGGCACGCCCAAGGGAGTCGAGGTGGAGCACCGCAACCTGGCCAATCGCCTGCAATGGGACGCCGCCACCTTCCCCCTGGGGCCGGGCGACGCGGTCATGCACCACACGTCGTTGAGTTTCGACATCTCGGTGTGGGAGATCTTCACCCCGCTGATCTCGGGGGCGACTCTCGTCGTGGGAGCCCCAGGACTCTCACGTGACCCACACCGGCTGCTGCAGGAGATGCGCCGCAGCGGTGTGTCGGTCCTCGCCTGCGTTCCCTCCCTGCTGGATGTGCTGCTGGAGGAGCAGCAGCCGGCGCTCGCCGACATCCCCGGCCTGCGCTACGTCTTCTGCGGAGGGGAGACGCTCTCTCCTGAGCTGTGCCGACGTTTTCACGCTCTTGAGTCGTCGGCCGAACTCCACAACTTCTACGGCCCCAGCGAATGCACCATCGATGTGACCTCCTGGCACTGCCGGCCACAGGCTGGCCTGTCTCAGGTTCCCATCGGCCGTCCACTGGACCATGTCAGCGTCCATGTGCTCGACGAGGCGGGCGCCGTCGTTCCGCCGGGGTATCCCGGTGAACTGTATGTGGGGGGAGCGGGCGTTGCCCGCGGCTACCGCAACCGGCCCGACCTCACTGCGGAGCGCTTCGTGCCCGATCCCTTCACCTCCCGGCCGCCGGGGCGGCTCTATCGCACCGGTGACCTGGTCCGGATGAGCAGGGACGGGGTACTGCACTTCATCGGCCGGTCGGACGGACAGGTCAAAGTACGCGGTCACCGCATCGAGTTGGACGAGATCAGGTGCACCCTGGAGCGGCACCCAGAGGTGCGGACAGCGGTGGTCCGGGTCATGAACGGACGCATCGAGGCTCACATCGTTCCCCCTCCTGCTCCTGCTGGCGTGCCCCGTGTCGACGGGCTATTGCGCCACGTCCGCTCCGCGCTGCCGGAGTACATGGTCCCCTCCGCGCTCGCCGTCGTCGGCTCCCTGCCCATGACGCGGAACGGAAAGATCGATCATGGAGCTCTGCCGCCGGTCCGCACAGCGCAGCCGGCCCCGGAGGACGGCGGGACGACGATCGGCGGCAGCCCTGACGAACGTGACCTGACGGCACTGGCCACCCGTGTGCTCGGTGTGGAGCGCCTGAGCGCGACCGACGACTTCTTCGCGGCCGGGGGAAGTTCCCTGCACGCCGCGCGCTTCGTGTCGCGGGTACGCGCGGAATGCGGTTTCGACGTCCGCCTGGAGCAGTTCTTCGCCGCACCCACCATCCGAGGTCTGCTCAAGGCGATCCACGACCAGTCAGACGACGGGGCGGGAGTCGGCCATGACTGACCCCGCCGGCTGGGTGGTGCACTCCGGTGCGGGACGCGACGCCTGCCGCGTCCGCCTGGTGTGCTTCCCGCAGGCCGGCGGGGGCACGCTCACCTACCGGCCGTGGATGGCGCTGCTCGCTCCGGACGTGGACGTCCTGCCCATCGTCCTTCCGGGGCGCGACAGCAGGTACCGCGAGGCGCCGTGCACGGATCTGGCGCAACTGGCCCGGGCCGCCGCGGAGGGCCTGCGGCCGGTCCTGTTCGACCAGGAGCACCACGTCCCCTACGCCTTCTTCGGGCACAGCCTGGGTGCCGTGCTGGCGTATGAAACGGCACACGTCCTGAGCGACGCGCACCATCCGCCCGCCCTGCTCATCGCTTCCGGCAGCGCACCTCCCCACCGGGCAGCCGCAGCGAGGCGCACCTGCCACACCCTGCCCGACGCGGAGTTCCTCACCGAAGTCGTCCGCCTCGGCGGCGTCCCCCACGCCGCCCTCGACGAGCCCGAACTCATCCAGGTCATGCTCCCCGTCCTGCGAGCGGACTTCACCGCCGCCGAGACCTACGCGCCCGCCGCCGACGCGCCGCTCGACTGTCCCGTGGCCGTGTACGCGGGCGATACGGACTCCAGCGTGCCCCGCAGGCAGCTGACGGAGTGGGACCGGGTCACCAGCATGCGTCCCGTCCGGCACCGCGTGTTCGCCGGCGACCACTTCTACCTCGACAACGCCCGCGGCCCTCTCCTGCGGGCCCTGCGAGGCGACTTGCAGGAGGCAGCAAGGACAGTACGCCGCTGACGGGCACCGGGCACCGGGCACCGCCTTCTCCCCTGACTTCCCGACACCGACTGCCCCTGGCTCACGGAGGGCCTATGACCACAATGTCGACCCGCGAGACGTCCACCGTCCCCCACCCGCTGGCCCCACTGACTCCGCAGGAGATCCGGCAAGCGGTGAAGGTGGTGAAGACCCAGCAGGAGTTCACCGCCGATACCCGCTTCGTGATGATCTCTCTCCAGGAACCGGACAAGCAGCGCCTGCTGCACTATGACGGTCAGGAGGCTCTCCCCCGGGAGGTCTTCCTGGTGCTGCGCGACCGAAAGCAGCGCCGGTCCTACGAAGCCGTCGTCTCCCTGGACGCGGCGAAAGTCATCGACTGGCGGTACCTGCCGGGCGTGCAGACAGCCGTCACCGAAGAGGAATTTGCCCAGTGCGATGCCGCTGTGCGCTCCGATGCCCGCTGGCAGCAGGCGATGCGACGCCGCGGGGTGGAGGACTTCTCCCTGGCCATGGTGGATGCCTGGCCCACCGGGTACACCGGGGAACTGGACGATGCCTCCGGGCGCCGGCTGGCCTGCCCGCTGACCTATGTACGCGCCCATCCAGGGGACAACGGATACGCCCGCCCCGTGGAGAACCTCGTGGCGCTGATCGACCTCGACAGCATGGAAGTGCTTGAGGTGACCGACAAGGGGACCGTGCCGCTGCCGCCACTGTCGGGCAACTACGACCCGGCAGTGCGCACTCCCGACAGCAACTGGCCGACGGTGGTGGAAGAGCGCCGAGACCTCAAACCGATCGACATCACGCAGCCCGAGGGGCCGAGCTTCACCGTGGACGGCTACGCGGTGGAGTGGCAGAAGTGGCACTTCCGCATCGGCTTCACCGTGCGCGAGGGACTCGTACTGCACCAGGTCGGGTACCAGGACCAGGGCCGGACCCGGTCGGTCCTGCACCGCGCCTCGCTGGCCGAGATGTACACCCCCTACGGAGACCCGGGCTTCACCCACTACCGCAAGAACGCCTTCGACGAGGGCGAATACGGTGCCGGATTCATGGTCAACGCCCTGGAACTGGGCTGCGACTGCCTGGGCGAGATCCACTACTTCGACGCCGTGGTGCACGACCAGGACGGCGAACCCATGACGCTGCCCAATGCCGTGTGCATGCACGAAGAGGACATGAACATCGCCTGGAAGCACACCGACTTCCGCACCGGCAAGGTGGTGACCAGGCGTCAGCGGCGACTGGTCATCTCCTCCTTCGCCGTCCTGGGCAACTACCAGTACGGCTACTTCTGGTACCTCTACCTCGACGGAACGATCAAGTTCGAGGTCAAGCTCACCGGCATGGTCTCCACCGGCGCCTTCACGGGGGAGTGCCCGCCGTACGGCACGGCCATCGCCCCCGGTCTCTACGGCCCCCATCACCAGCACTTCTTCTCCATGCGTCTCGACATGGCCATCGACGGCCCGCGCAACTCGGTCTACGAGGTCGACTCCGTGGCCCTTCCCGTCGACGAGCGCAACCCGCACGCCAATGCCTGGCGCACCCGGCACCGGCTGCTGGAATCCGAGCAGCAGGCACAGCAGCGCACCGCACACGCCGCCACCGGCCGATTCTGGAACATCGTCAATCCGCAGCAGCGCAACGGCCTGGGGGAACCCGTGGGCTACAAGCTGGTGCCCAGCTCGGGTCTTCTGCCGATGCAGCCCGAGGGCAGCCAGGCATGGGAGCGGGCACGCTTCTGCTACGGACACCTGTGGGTGACCGCGTACGACCCCACACAGTTCTACGCGGCCGGCGACTACCCCAACCAGAGCCGCGGCGGCGAGGGACTGCCCGCCTTCGTGCAACAGGACCGGCCGCTGGCCGACACCGACGTGGTGGTGTGGCACACGTTCGGTGAGCACCACGTCGTGCGCCCCGAGGACTGGCCCGCCATGCCCGTGGTGAGCACCGGCTTCGCCCTGCGGCCCAACGGATTCTTCGACGGCAATCCCGCCCTGGACGTGCCCGCTCCGGACGGATGCGGCAGCACCACGGCCTGCCACGACCAGAACCCCTTCTAGACGAAAGGCACCGGCATCATGAGCACCACTCTGACGGACCGTTACCCCACTCGTCTGCTCTCCCCAGCCCCCGCCCAAGCGCGTGAAGACCCGACGGCCTGGGGCACGGCCGCAGACGGCCCACTCGCAGCCGACCGGCTGGACGCCTTCGACCGGCTCGGCTATCACACGGAACAGTCTCTGCTCACCCCGCAGGAGGTCGAGGCCCTCCAGGGAGAAGCCGCGCGTCTCGCCGCCCACGCCGTCCTGAACGAGGACGAGCGCACCGTCATCGAGGAGAAGTCGCAGGAGGTCCGCTCGGTCTTCGAGGTGCACCGCACCAGCGAGATCTTCGCCCGCCTGACCGCTGATCCGCGGGTGGCCGGCCTGGCCCGGCAGATGCTCGGCTCCGAGGTGTACGTCCACCAGAGCCGGGTCAATTACAAGCCAGGCTTCGGCGGAGGCCCCTTCTACTGGCACTCCGACTTCGAGACGTGGCATGCGGAGGACGGCATGCCGGCGCCGCGTGCGGTCAGCGTCTCCATCGCCCTCACCGAGAACTACCCCTACAACGGCAGCCTGATGATCATTCCTGGTTCCCACCGCACCTTCGTGCCGTGCGTGGGCAGGACACCGCACGACCACCACCGCAACTCCCTGCGCACAAACTCGGTGGCCGTCGGGATGCCGGACCAGGACTCGGTGAGCCAACTTGCGCACCAGGCGGGCGGCATCGAGCAGTTCACCGGGCCTCCCGGGTCCGCCACCTTCTTCGACTCCAACTGCATGCACGGATCGAACGGCAATATCACGCCCTATCCGAGGTCCAACATCTTCATCGTCTTCAACAGCGTCGACAACGTCCTCGGCACCCCCTTCGGTGCCCCCGCCCCACGGCCGCCGCACATCGCCAGCCGTGATTTCACGCCCGTGCCGAGGTGAAGACGGTGACTGAGCACAAAACACTGCAGAATTTCATGGGCGGACGCCACTGCCAGGCTATGTCCGAGGAGTCACTCGACCTGACCGACCCCGCGACCGGCCAGGTCACCGGCAGCGCACCCGTGTCCGGAGACGCGGACGTCGATCTCGCCTGCAGCACCGCACACACCGCGTTCGAGACGTGGCGGGACACGGCTCCGGCGCAGCGCCAGCTCAGCCTGATGCGTATAGCCGACGCCCTGGAGCACCGTGCCGACGAGTTCGTCCGCGCGGAGGCGATCCATACAGGCAAGCCTCTGCATGTCACGGCGGCCGAGGAAATGGGCCCGATGATCGACCAGATCCGGTTCTTCGCGGGCGCCGCGCGCTTCCTTGAGGGCAAGTCCGCCGGGGAGTACATCGCGGAGCACACGTCGTTCGTGCGCCGCGAGCCGCTCGGAGTATGTGCCCAGGTCACGCCGTGGAACTACCCCTTGATGATGGCCGTGTGGAAGTTCGCTCCCGCCGTGGCGGCGGGCAACACAGTGGTATTGAAGCCGTCCGACACCACACCTCTGACGACGTTGATGCTCGCGGAACTGGCCGCCGAGTTCCTGCCCGACGGCGTGTTCAACGTCATCTGCGGAACCCGGGAGACTGGGCGCCGACTGGTCCGGCATCCTGTGCCGGCCATGGTGTCGGTCACCGGAAGCGTCCGCGCCGGAACCGAGGTCGCCGGGACCGCAGCCCTGGACGTCAAACGCCTTCATCTGGAGCTGGGCGGTAAAGCACCGGTCGTGGTCGCCGCCGACGCCGATCTGGACCAGGCGGCCCAGGGCATTGCCCAGGCGGCCCTCTTCAACGCCGGACAGGATTGCGCGTCGGCCTGCCGCGTCATCGTGGACCAGTCCGTGCACGACGAGTTCGTGGCAGCGCTCACACGGGAAGCCAAAGCTCTCACCACCGGTCCCCCCGAGGACCCGACCGTCTTCTTCGGCCCGCTGAACAGCGCCGCGCAGCTCTCCAGGGTCCAGGAACATCTCCGGGAGCTTCCCGCGCACGCCCAGGTGATCGCCGGGGATGGGAGCCTGCCCGACCGGGGCTACTTCCATCAGCCCACCGTGGTGACGGGCCTGCGACAGGAGGACCGGGCCATCCAGGAGGAGATCTTCGGTCCCGTCATCACCGTCCAGCCGTCGAGCGGCGACGAAGAAGCCCTCCGCCTCGCCAACGGTGTGCGCTACGGCCTCGCGTCCTCGGTCTGGACGCGGGACCACAAACGCGCGATGACCATGGCCCGGAGGATCGACGCGGGCTGTGTCTGGATCAACTGTCACATCCCGGTCGCCGCCGAGATGCCGCACGGCGGGTTCAAGCACTCCGGCTACGGCAAGGACCTCTCGTCCTACAGTCTGGAGGACTACACCCGCATCAAGCACGTCATGACCTACCTCGGGTCGTAGACACATCCGCCGGCCCCTGAGACTGCGGGCCGGCGGGTTCAGCGCAGCGCGATGAGACCGATGGCGAGTGCCGCGCAGGCCAGTCCGGCCGCCTGATGGCGGTTCAGGCGCTCCTTCAGGAGCACGAGGGCGAGGAGGACGGGAATGGCGGGATAGAGGGCGGCGAGCACGGTGGCGACGGCCATGAGCTGTTGTCTGGTGGCCTCCAGGTACAGCACGATCGCGAGTGTGCCCAGGGCGCCGGCCGCCACCGTCGCCGCCCATGCCCGTCCCGTCAGCCTCCAGCCGGCACCGTAGGAACTCACGACCGCGGCGATGACCGCGACGGAGACCACACGGCTCAGCACCACCGGCCACAGGCCGCTGTCTTTGCCCACCTGCGCCATGGCCAGGAACTGCACGCCGAACCCCACGCTGGCGACCAGGGCACTGGGCACCCCCGCGGACACCGCGCCGTGCCGCTTGTCGTCGGGACCCGGCGAAGCCTGCGAGACCAGCCACAGCGCCGGAAGGACAGCGGCGATCCCCACCCACGCGGGAAGCGCCGGACGTTCCCCCAGGAAACACACCCCGACCACGACCGGAAGAGCCACGGCCCCGACATCGCTGACCGGGACGACCACGCTCATCGCCCCCTGCGACATCGCCCGGTACAGGAAGGCCACACCCACTCCAGTCCCCACCCCCGACAGCGCGCCCCACCCGTAGTCCCCGACCGTTGCGGACCCGGCGTGCAGGAACAGGGCCAGGAGCAACCCCAGAACGGTGCCGCCCAGTTGGGCATGGAATGCCACGGTCAGCCCGTTGTGTCTGCGCGACACCAGCCCGTTGACGAAGTGCGTGACACCGAAACACAGAGCGGACAGCAGCGCGAGCAGTTCACCCATGGTCACGCTCGTTGCTCACGCGGTGGTCCCCGTCCGCCTGGCCCACCGGACAGATCGCGCTGTCCCGGACGCATGCGCACCGGTCGCACAGCCGGCAGATGCGTTCGGCGTCACCGGGCTGTCGGTACAAACCCGTCAGGAGCTTGCTCAGTAACTCGCCGAGCTGCTCCTGCTCTTGATCGTCGAGGCGGCTCAGGGCCTGCCGCAGCACGTCGCCCCGGGAAGCGAGGAGGGTGTGCGCCGCCTGCGCGCCCAGATCGCTGAGCTGGAGACGGACCCACCCTCCCCAGCTCGCTTCTTTGCGTATCAGCCCCTGTTTCTCCAGGCCCCCGACCATGCGGGCCGCCGCGGATTGGCTCAGTCCCACCCGCCGCCCAAGCTCGGTGACGCTCAAGCCGGAGGTGGTGGACAGCACCACCAGCGCGGCAGCCCCGCTTGAACTGGTGCCGGCAGCTCTGGTCGCTTCGGCTACCACCGCGTCACTGAGGGCCAGCGCAGCGGCCCCCAAAAGATTCGCTGTACGAGATTCATCATGCATGACTCATGCGTAACCCTGCTGACGTGGTGGAAACCCTCTCTTCGCGGATTCATTGAGGCGACTCACCGGGTTTTGTCAACGTTGCATGGGGGCACCGAACCCGAAGGGGCGTCCGCTCCCAGGGGCGCCGACGCGACTGATCCTGACACCACTGTCGACGATCACGTCATTGGCTCTGCCCGCGTTTCCGCGGATGATCGTGCTCTTCCCTCTCGGCGCCGCAGCCCTTCGGCCGCGAAATAGGAGCGTGTTGCCCCGGGCCGACGGATCCGAAGCTCTTTCACGGAATTGCGGTCAGAACCACGTAATGGCCAATTGGAACGGCGGAACGAGCCAGGCGTCGCCTCCGTGGCACCACGTGCTGTGGTTACCTGAGTTCGGGTCGAGAGGTCGAGCCGGTCTTGGCGGTCGTAGCTACCAGTTGCCCGTCAAATCCGTTGATGTTGCGGGTGAGCGCTGCGGTGGCGGTGTCCTCCACGGTCCAGCGCGGGGTGTCCGCGTCTGAGCTGTAGTGATTGACCTTGGACTGGGTCTGCGCCCAGCTGCCGGAGGAGTTGGATTCCACGGTCCAGCCGCGGAATCGCAGTTGGGAGCCGAGGGTCCAGGTCTGCCGCTGGGTGTCTGCGGTCTGCTGGCGCACCAGGTCGTTGGCGTAGTAGGCCAGTGTGGTGCCGGGAGCCGTAGTGGTGCGGCCGATGGCGTCGTAGGTGTAGCCGGAGTCCACTAGTCGGTCGGTGAAGCGCTCCGAGTCTTATGGAGACTCGGTTCGCTGAGAGGATCGCGTCACGGCACGTCCGTCCCCCTGCCTGCCCGAGCTTCGTGAGCGTGCGGTGCGCCTGGTCGCGGAGATCCGCCCGAACTACCCGACCGAGTGGGCCGCAATGAAGGCAGTCGCAGCCAAGCTGGGCATCGGAGCAGCTGAGACGGTGCGGACCTGGGTCAGCAAAGCGCAGGCGGACGCCGGCCAGCGGCCCGGCACCACCCCGGAGGAAGCCGCGGAGATCAAGCGACTGCGGGCCGAGAACGCCCAACTGCGGCGGGCCAACGAGATCTTGAAGTCGGCTTTCTTCGCGTCAGTCGATTTCGACCGGCCGTCGAAGCGCTCGTAGCGTTCATCGACCAGTCCAAGAAGGTGTTCGGCGTCGAGCCGATTTGCCGTGTGGTGCTCGGTGGCGTCCCGCCACGTGGTGCAGCGGATCAAGGCGCCGGAATACGCGCGACTTGAGCATCACCTTCTGACCGGGGCGTTCGACGCGTATCGTCCCGACATGGACACCACTGCTTCACCCCGAGTCCTGGTCATCGGGCTTGATCCGTATCGGGTGCCCGGACCGTGGGATCCCAAGCCGGTAGCCACGGCGATCGAGGCGGGACTGGCCAAGTTCGCCGAACACGGCGTGGGCGTCGAGACCTGCCTGATCGGTCTCGACGGAAGTGACGACGTGGAAACGGTTGTCGGGAACGCGCTGCGAGCACATCCGTGGGAGTGCGTCACCGTCGGCGGTGGCCTGCGGCACTCAGACGATCAGGTTGGACTCCTTGAGCAGGTAATCAACCTGGTCCGGCGGCACGCACCCGATGCGGCTATCGCGTTCAACAGCACCCCAGCCAGGACCTACGAGGCCGCTGCCCGTTGGATCGAGTGACGACAGCCAACGCGGTTCGAGAGTCACCTCCTGACTCGTCGTCGGAACGCTCGACGAGCTGGCTGTGTCCGAAGCTGGCGCCTGCTCGGACGAGGGTGACGAGGTGGGGTGAGATTTGCCCCTGTTTGTGGATATCTCTTGAGGATCGGATCGTGCAGGCCGGCCCTGCGTGACCAGCTCCACCAGGCCCGCTACGCCGAGGGGGCGGGCGGAGCGAACGCCGCGTGAGCCGTTCTCCCGCCGTCCCTGGCGGCACCCTGGTGCTGGACAGCGAGGGACTGGCCAAGGCCGTCCTGCGCGACCGGACCGTCACCGCCTGGCTCGCCCTGGCCCGAGCCGACGATCTACGAGTGATCACCTCCGCAGCCACCCTGGTGGAAGTCGTCCACCCGCGGATCAACCGCCCGGCCCTGAAGTGGACCCCTTCCCGACTCGTCGTCGAGCCAGTCACCGAGCCCATCGCCCGCCACGCTGCCACTCTCCTCGCCGGCACCGGCCTGCACGGCCACAGGTACGCCATGCCCGCCGCTCCCGGCCCCGTTACGATCCTCACTTCCGATCCCGAGGACCTGACGGCACTCTGCGGCGGGCAGGTCGCTGCGATCAAGATCTGAGCGTGAACACAGAAGACCTACCTCACTTCGACCTCCCATTGTGCACATTATTTGTGTACCTTTATGTCATGGAGACTATTCCGCTGGGAGAGCTGAACCACCATCCGTCGAAAGTCACAGCGAGGGTTCGCGCTGGTGAGACGCTCGTCGTGACTGAGCACGGCAAGCCTGTCATCCGCATGTCACCCGCCGAAGAGCCCACGTCGGCCCTGGACCAGCTGATGGCGACCGGCCAGGTGCGTCGTGCAGTGAATCCGGGCGCGCTGCCCGAGCTGATCAGCGATCTGGCCGAGCTGCCTTCACTGTCGGATGCGCTGATCGCCGAGCGCGACCGGGAGCGCACGCGTTGAGCATCTATTACATGGACACCTGCGCTCTGCTGAAGTTCGTGCAGCAGCAGGCAGAGACGCAGGCGCTTCGCAGCTGGCGGTCAGCGCTGGGCGTCGACGGCCGCCTGGTGACCTCCCAGCTGGCCGGGGTGGAGATCGCGCGCACGTTCCGGCGAGCCGGTGTCGACCGGCAGCGCGTGCCGTTCCTGGTCGGCAACACGCTCACCGGGATTGACCAGATCATCCTCGGCGACGACGTCCTGGCCCGCGCCGCCGGCTTCGAAGTGCAAAGACTCGGCACCCTGGACGCCATTCACCTGGCAACAGCCGCCCCTCTGCACCGGGAACTGGACGGCTTCGTCACCTACGACAAAGAGCTGACGGACGCCGTCACAGCACTCGGACTGCCGCACCTCGCACCGGCGTGACGGAGCCGGAGCACCTCGCCCGCCCAACAGGCCCGGCAAGCCCTTCTGCAGGAGGGGTTTGACCAACGCGGGGCACGACCGGCGGCAGTAGCCAACCAAAAGCCGTTACAGACCGTCGGGCGCACCCTGATCCAACGGGCAGAACTCGTCTGTTCGGCACCACTCCGGCATCCGGCACTGCGCATCCGGAAGAGAGGAAGGGCTACTCCTCGTCCGGCTCGCCGGGCTCGCGTGGCTGGTCGTACTCGCTCAACAGCCCTTCGATGCGCAGGTTGTTGATGGACTGCCGGTCGTACAGGCACTTCGCGTACCGGCTCAGCAGGACCTCGACGCTGTTGCCGGCCCGCTGGGCTACCTCTGCCGGGTCCGCACCCGCGCACAGCCACGTGGACAGCGCCGAGTGCCGCAGGTCGTAAGGCCGTTTCGCGAGCGGAGTGCCGGTGAGAGCGGGCGGCAGGGCAAGGTCGCGGCTCTCGTGCCAGACCCGGTGGTAGGTGCCGTAGCTGATGACCCGCCCCTGTTCGGTGAAGAACAACCGACCGTCGTCGGCCGTGCCGAACGTCGCGACATGCTCGCGCCACAGGGCCACCAGATGCGGAGGCAGCGGCACCACCCGCGTTTCCCCCGGCGGGCGGTTCTTCAGCCCGCGCTCGTCGTGGAACTCGCCGCTGTCGGTCCAGCGCTTGCCCGCCTGCGGCCGGGTACGGTGCAGGATCAACCGCCCCCAACCGGTGCGGGGCAGGCGGCAGTCCGGCAGCGCCACCGCGACCGCCTCCTCCGGACGCAGACCCGCGTAGTACATGCCGGCGAAGAACCCGACCAGCCGACGGCCGCGGGCCCGCCGGTAGCCGCCCACGTAGGAGACGGCGTCCAGCAGATCCCGTGCCTGGTAAGGGTTGGCCACCACCCGCGGGTCCACCGTGACCGCCGGCTTGGGCACCCGCCAGCGGACCCTGTTCAACGGGTGGCTGCCCAACTCGCCACGCTCCACTGCGTAGTGGAGCGCGTGCACCAGCACCTTGCGCTTGCGGCGCATCGTCTCCACCGCCGCCTCACCGCCGTCCAGCTTGCGGCGCAGCGACTCCAGCACATCCCGCGCCAGTACCGGATCACTCAGGTCCACCAGGGGCCTGGACGCCTTCGCCACCCACTGCAGCACCAACCGGTCCTGCGCCGGCATCTCCCCCCGTCCCGGCCCGGGCACGACGAACGCCCAGTGCCGCAGAGCGCGGCGCAGCAGCTGTCCGGTCGGCCGGCCCGGAAGGTCCCACAGCATCGCCTGCGTGACGGTGGTCAGCGCGTCGCTGACCTCGTCCCGGGTCTTCGCCGCCCGACCCGGCCAGTGCGCCCGCGCGTACTCGGCCGCAAAGTCGTACCAGCTCAGCTGCGACGGCCCCCGGGACCCCTGGCCGGAGCTGCTCACCTCGGCCAGTCCCACGCGGATGGCCCGCACCAGCTCCGCACCGAACTCGCCCGCCAAGCCCGCGACCGCGCTGCCGCCGTCCGGCCGTCCACCACCATGCGGCTGCACCGGGGATCGGTCCGCAGGCTGCTCTGGAAGAGGTGCAGCACCGTGGTACTCGTTCAGGTCCATACCCGCCTCCTTCTGATCGGCGGGAGCATGACTGCCCGGCACACCCACTCCAACATCCCCTCGCAAGAGGGCACTCGGGCAGCATCCGGTTGACGAGCGCGGACTGTCAGACGTTCAGCCCGGCTTGCGTCGCCACTGGTCATATCCGGTCCCGGTGTGGCCGGTTGCGGCCCTTGGCGCGCTATGCGCACTTGCATGCGCCCCGATGTGCCGAACTACCGTTCCCGGCCAGCCGGGGCACGGACACCGTGGGGGGATGCATGGCGAGAACCACGCGACAGACCCTGAACGCACTCAACCGCTCGACAACCGTTGGGGCTTCAACCGCACCCGCACCACAGCCCTCGGCCTCACCCCGGTCAGCACACGCGAGCTGCTGACCGTCCTGCGGGCAACCACCCTGCCCCCGCTCCGCCACAACACCGACCAACTGCTGAACTGGTCCGCCTGGCGACGCCGTCATCGAGCCACCACGCAAGCCTGCCACCAGCGCTGAAATGACATCACCGCCGACGCGACCACATGACACCACGATGACGATCAAGAACTACAACTGCCGAGTATGAGCAAGACCACATTCTCGCATCGGCTACTCTCTGCTCACGCCACAGCAGAGACGTTCCACCTCGGCCCGGCGCACGGTTCGGCTGAAAATCACAAGCCTGGCACGGGTGGCGACCTGCCCATGCAATACCCCAACACTTCGCCAGCTAAAGGGGTCCGCCGCCTTCTGGTCCAGACCTCTGGGAATGTGCAATCGGGCCTGCGGGCATGCGCATGAGTGGCTGAGATTCGCCAACTTGAATCCGACAGCCCGCAAGAAAGTCAGCAAACGGGGAACATGCCGCATACAGAGTGAAACCAGGCATGGCGTGAAACTGTCGGTGACAGCATTCCCCAGCAAACCGGGACCCTGCGATCCCGGAGCCCTTCTCGCAATCCCTGAGCCTGATATAGGCTCTTGCTGACCGCGAGGCGTGGGGGCACGTACAGTCCGGTGTTCTTGAATCCGGATCTTCCCGCGGTTACGAGCATAAAGTGCTCAACAGAGGGGGAAGTCATGCGGGTCTGCGCTGCCGAACGGCGAATTCGTTGTCGCGTGCTGAGTTCAACAGGTTTTTCCTGGTCTCAGTCGCACAGTCAGCCAAGCCCTTAAGGGCCGTTCTTGCCCCGTGACCGGTGACGCAGGAATGTCGCCGCGCGCATCGATGCCGTGGCCGGCGGTCGGCTGATAATCGGATCGCGGGGCGCCCCAGCCCTGAACCCCTTGAACTGCCGAGGTCGGGAGCAAGGGGCATACCCGGCTTCTGGCGCAAGGGCTGCAAAGCCTGAATTGCAGTGGAACCGTGGGGAATTCCAGAGGTTTGCAGGGTTCCGATGCGTATGGAAATTCTGCACGACCTGATGAAATCCCGGCTAACTTAAACGCGTATTTGCGTGCCGCACCGGTCGCCCGCTTCCCATCTTGATGCCTTCTTGTACGACAGAACCGAAATCGGCATGACATGGTCATGCCTAATCCGAGGAGTGAAATTGAGAACTGCATTACGTGTGTGTGTGTTGCTGCCGTGGCCGTGCTGGGCTTCATGACGGCCGCGCCGTACGCTTCGGCGGCTGAGTCGGGCGCGAACACACCGTTGGAGACGGTGCAGTTCGCCGGCGGGCAGGGCAAGGGCCTGGCCATGGCGGCGAATGCGCCGGAGGGCACCAAGGAGATCCTGGAGTCCAACGCCGTCGCGGCGGCCGCGGCCGCGAACGTGTGTGGCTCGGGCTACACCGTCTCCACCGGCGCCGCCCGCTACGGGACCTACGGCACCGCCTACACCTGGTGGAACAACACCTACAGCGGGACCAACCACCTCTACGACCGCCCCATCTGCGCCGTGTTCTTCAACGACCTCGGCTCCACCCGGTACATGGGCGTCCGTCTGGCGGACAACTACACCGCCACCGCGGACACTGAGGACTTCGGCGCCTATTCCTCGTACGCCGGCCCCGTCTACCAGAACAAGGGTTACTGCGGTAAGGCGTACTCCTACATGGAGGAGTCGAGCGGCAAGGTCGACGTCGACAACTACCTCAGTGTCGGCACATGCGACTGACGCCACTGCCACACGTACGATCCCGCGGACCCGTCTTCGTCCGGGGGAGCATCGTCCTCGCCCTGGCGCTTCTGACTGGCGGGTGCCTTGGCGGAACCGAGAACAGCGGAATCCCTGGCGTTAAGCACCCGGTGACGGACCCCGCGCAGCCGAGCACGCCATGGCCCTCGGCCGCGTCCAGCGAACCACCGCAGGACCCGGAGCCGACGGCCTCGTTCTCACAGAACGGAAAGACCAGAGTCCTGTACTACGGCAACACAGAAGTGGATGCCACGCCGGAGGATGACGGCATCTTCACGACCGTCACAGTCCACAACGACACTGGCAAGCCCGTCAATTACGACATCGATGTCAGCGTCGGCGACGGTGTCGACTGGGTCGCCTCAAACAAGTTCCGCATCGAAGGCGTGCCGGCCCACGGCGTCAAGAGCCACGCCAGCACGGTAGGCGGACCACACCTCGGACCCATTCCGCAGCAACCGAAGATCTACGTCGACGCGCTGGAAACCTACTGAAGGCGCGGGCGAGAACTTCGTCGGTCCGGATCGACACCGTGACAGTGGACGCACGGTGCTGTGACTACTGACCCATTCCGCAGAAACCAGCAACTGCCTTGCCGGGCCGGCCACTTACTGGAAGGACAACCAGCACATCATGCACTATCCAACACGGGCAAGAAGGAGGAGACAGTCATCCGCACTGGTTATCACCGCAGCAACCGCGCTGATCGCTTCCACCTTCACCACGAGCACCGCACAAGCAGCGATACCGAACCCGCCCAAGAAGTCGGCGCAGAAACCGGCCGTCACACCGGAGAAGAAGTCCGCGTCGGCAGTCCCGCTGAAGGAACGTGACACCGTTCTCGGGAAAGGCTGGAAGACCTCTGCCGACCGGGCCGTGACGGCGGCAGCCGACAGCGACGGACTGCACCTCCTGGTCGCGGACAGCAAGGACGGCTACGCCTGGAGGACGGCTGCCGTCCTGAGTGAGCCTCAGCTTCCGGCCGACACCTGGATCGGCAACAGCTGTGTCATGGACGACCATCACGCGGCTGTCGTCTACGCTCCCCGCACTTTCACCAACAAGCCCGACCTGATGATGGGCGGCGCGTTCACCGCGATCGTGAACCTGGACGACGGAAGCGTCACCAAGCTCCCGTTCACCGCGTCCCTGGCCTACTTCGACCCCACGTGCAGCCCGGCCACGCACACCGCCGTCTTCACCGCGCTGCGTGACAGCAAAACGCGCCTGATCACGGTGGACAGCAAAGGCACCACGGTCGCCGACACCACCGCCGAGGGTGAGATCACCTCTGCTGTCCCCACCAAGGACGGTGTGATCGGTGCCGCCGGAAACCGGCTCGTCCACGTCGACCACAAGGGCAGGACAACCAAGCTCGCCGCCACGAAACACGCCCCGTACGGCATCCGCGTAGCCGACGATGGAACAGTCGGCTACATCGACCGCACCGGCAACACAGAAGCCAACGTGCAGACCTACGCGCACGGCAGGAAAACCACTGTCGCGAGCGGCAGGCTCACCGAGATGAACCTGCGCCAGGGCACCGACGGCACCATCTATCTCACCGGAAAGACCAGCCACGGCAAGGGCTTTGCGGCCAGCGGCATCAAGGCGCTGGCCGTCTCCCCCGACGCGGACCTGTCCACGCGTGGCCGCCTGGCCGTCGACCCGGTCGTCTCCCCGGCGGTGCAGTCAGGCGTCGCCACCATCAAGAACGCCGGCCGCGGCTTCACCGGTACCGCGACCAAAGAACCGGCGGCGGAGACGACCACTGGCCGCACCAGCCATGCCCTGACCATCACCGGCTCGGTGCCGGGCACGGGCAAGCACACAAGCCAGAAGGCCGCCGAGCCCGGCACCACCGCGGGCGGCAAGCCATCGCCGGCGCTGACTGGTTCCTCGAAGCCGCAGATATCGACGATGAGCACCGCGACCACGGCCGACGCCGACCCCAGGGCCAACGACCCTGTGGACACCGACCGTTGGTGTTCCGTGCCCCGCAACGACGTCGCCACCCAGGCCCTCCAGCCGACGCCTAACCAGGTCGAGTGGGCCGTGGACATGGCCGTCCAGGGAAAACTGCGCTCCAACTACCTCACGCAGGGCGGCTGGCGATCACAGACCGGGATCTCCACCATCGATCCACAGGGTATGTTCCCCAAACCCCCTCTGAACGGTGGTGGAAGCATCCCCGCACAGGTCCAACTGGGCATCCTCGCCCAGGAGTCCAACCTGTGGCAGGCCGAATCCGGTTCCATCCCCGGCCAGATGGGCAGCCCGCTCGCGGCCGTCGACGGCTTCTACGGCCACCAGACCGGCGGCACCCTCGACAGCTTCTGGACCATCAACTGGAACAAGTCCGACTGCGGCTACGGCGTCGGCCAGGTCACCGACGGCATGCGCCTGGCCGGACACGAGAAGGACGGCGAGACCTCTCACGACGTTGCCACGCAGCGTGCGATCGCCATCGACTACGCCACCAACATCGCTGCCTCGCTCTACATCCTCGCCGACAAATGGAACGAGGTGCACGAGTCCGGCCAGACCATCGCGGTGAACAACGACGACTCGGCCAAACCCGAGAACTGGTTCACCGCCGTATGGAACTACAACCTCGGCTTCAACAAGAAGGCGGACGAGGGCACCAACGGCAACTGGGGGCTCGGCTGGTTCAACAACCCCGCCAACCCCGTCTATCCCGCGTCCCGGCTGGCCTTCATGAACACCGACCTCGACCCGCTGGCCAACAAGGACGCCGCTCATCCCCAGAACTGGCCGTACGAGGAGAAGGTGATGGGCTGGGCCGCCTGGTCTCAGGACGCGGGCTACTCCTACGCCACCTCCGGCCGGCAGGACTGGCCGGGCGAGTCCGGCTTCTCCTCCGCCGGCTTCTACCCTGCCACCTGGAACGGCACCACCGGGAGCGTCATCGACCCGGCCAGCGGGAAATACCGCCGCGCGCACGTCTCGCCGCCACTCGACGCATTCTGCAACACCAAGAACAACTGCGACACCGCCAACCCACCCGACTGCCCCGACGCGGGCTGCTACACGCAGTACTGGTGGCACGAATCCAACACCACCTGGAAGTCCGACTGCTCCGCCAGCTGCGGTATCGAGCGCATCAAGTACCTGACCCCGATCAATGAGCCCGGCCGCGGCTACCGCCTGCAGTACGGCACCCCCGTATGCTCCGGCGCACCCTCGGGCGCGAAGGTCGTCGAGTCCGTCCCCGCAGGCACCAACACCTGGAGCGACTGCGGAACGACCACGACCGACGGCTCGTTCCAGTTCACCTTCTACCCCGACCCGAACGCGACCGGACCAGGACTGGGCCAATACGACGCCAAGGCCGACCTGCACCAGATCGGCGGCGGCTACAACGGCCACTTCTGGTTCACCCAC
The DNA here is from genome assembly GCF_042721125.1 of Streptomyces sp. NPDC058469. Classification (NCBI taxonomy): domain Bacteria; kingdom Bacillati; phylum Actinomycetota; class Actinomycetes; order Kitasatosporales; family Streptomycetaceae; genus Streptomyces; species Streptomyces sp. NPDC058469. The sequence goes on along the minus strand of NZ_JBHXME010000067.1, from coordinate 17,165 downwards.
GCACGCGACACCGACCACCTCGGCGGCGACGGCGGACGCATGACCATCCTCGGCGACTGGAAACTGAACTCCGCCATCTCCGGTAGGCAAGCCGAGGTCTTCGTACACGTCCCGGACACCGGCGCGCAGGTCTCCAACGCCACCTACAAGGTCATCACACCCTTCGGGGCGGTCACCAAGACCATCAACCAGAACACCCACAACAACAGCTGGGTCTCCCTGGGCGCCTACAACTTCAACAACCAGGCACCGGAGGTACAGCTGACCAACTCCACGTCGGACGGCGCCGCCGACAAGGACGTGGCCTACGACGCCGTCGCGTTCGTACCCGGCGACTACGACGGCCTGAACGCCATTACGTTCCCGGAAGCGGACCCGAACGCCCCCGACATCGACTTCGTAGCCGCTCAGGACGCGAAGGAAGTCAGCGCCACCTCGTCGCTCACGTCCTCGTCGCTCAGCGGTACCTCGGGCAAGGAATCGTGCTCGACCGGCAACGACGGCGCCACCATCTGCGCCAGGTACAAGCCACTGAACGAGACAAACACGAAAAGCGTGAAGTCGTCACAGGCCGCCGAGCAAGCCTTGACCGCCGCTGCGACGGGTCCCGTCACATGGTGTCAGGACGTCAACGGGGCTGCCCTGCAGACAAGGACGGACGGCTGTCTGCGCGGACTTCTCGTCCTGACCGCGACCCGCGACGGTGCTCCCGTCGGCAACGCGACCATGAAAGTCATCCAAGAGATCAAACTCGACCCCAAGACGAATCAGTTCACCACATGGACCGAGCTCTCCCTGGTCAACATGACGGGCATCAGCTCGACCACTCTGACCTCGTTCGACGAAGAATGCTGGACCACCACCGCCTGCACCGAGAGCAACGGCACTTGGACCGGTAGCACCACATGGACTGCAGGGGACCCGCACGTCGCCACGCGCACCAACACCTACTCGTGGAACAAGGTCACCGGTGGTGAGGATCTCCTCAACTTCACCTGGAACAGCAGTTGGTCCACACCGGAGGCCGTCGTCGAGGCGGTTCCGAAGTGGAGCAACAACGCTTTCGACATCCGGTGTGACGACAAGGTGGGCCGTAACGTGGGGTGCGTATTCCCGAAGTACACCCCGACACTGTTGCTGAACACGAAAAAATACCCTGCTGCTGCCGCCTACTACTGGGTGCTCATGGAGAAACTGGCATCCCACCCGGGCAGCGAGAAATACAACAATCCGCTGCACCGCCTGGCCAACGACACGACGGCCAGGGACAACCAGAACAAGATGTGCCTACTCGCCGTGGCGGAATGGAACCCGAACCCGAACGCGGACGGAACAAGCTGCGACGAGTATCCCTTCGCCAAGTCAAAAGAGAGCGGCGGGATGACACTCAGCTCGGGTAAGTACTGCGCCCAGTTGTACGCTGCCAAGCAGACCGATGGCTCCTGGATGCTGGAACTGGACAACAACTACCCTCTGCCGTCCTGGAACGAGGTCTGCGGCCGGGCCGCAGTTCCGACCCAACAGAACACCGATGCGGGCGGCGACCTCGGACGGCTCACTACGGACGTCCGGCTCCTGGACGATGATGCGTACTTCGTCCAGACTGGATTCGAAGGCTGCGACATCAGATCCGTCTGCAACATCAGCTAGAAAACAGCCCACCGGATCGGCCCGCTGGACCTCTGTGTCCAGCGGGCCGATCCCTGTTCCGGAATGTCAGGCAGCAACCCACTCCACCATGCGTCCTTCATGAACTGAAGGGCGGCGGCCCAGCGTGGGAAGAGGAGACATACCCTCGACCGAGTCGCACAGGTCGTGAAGCATCAAACGCATACCCGGCCACAGCCAGAGATACTCAGGGGCACCGAACGAAATTTCCCCTATGTCCCCGTAGTGGTCGCTCCGGTGGTCGATGAACAACAGATCGCCGGTGAGGCTTTGCGCGAAGGGCACCCACCGCTCATGCGCGATGTACCCGACCACCTCTTCCTCGTAGCCGTCTTCTGCGGCCTCCCGCGACATTGCGGCGAGTTTCTGCTGCCACTCCAGAATCCCCTCCGTGTCGAGCAGGCTGTAACCGAGGAGGAAGGCGCCGGCCTGCATGCTCGACCGACGCGGGGCAACACCGTTGCGCTTCGAGAGTAGCAGCTTAAGATCATCATTGACCGAGAACCCGATCTCCCGTTCCAGGTTGGATATCTCCGCGCTGGTGGCACCTGGACGAAGCGCCTGATGATCTTCACGCGCATTATGAATGAGCCACGACTCAAATCTTTGCCACAGTTCTTCAAATTGATATGCCGCGTCAGATGTAAAGGCGTTCATTCGAACCCTTTCCCATTCGGGAGTGGTGGTGTTTTCGCCAATCGAACCATAGGGCTTGGGGCTGGACCTCACCAGCTGATCAGGCTCCCCGCCAACGGCGAGAGAACGACGCCTAAAGGAACAGCTCGCAGCGTCGGCCCGGCCCTCTCTGTCCATGACCAGGATGCCGCCAGGAAGGGCGGGGATGGTCAGCCAAGGCCGTACTGCGCGACCGATCCGTCACCGGATGGCTCGCCCTGGCCTGCGCCGACGACCTGCGCGCGATCACGTACGCGGCCCCCTGGTGGAGGTGGTCCACCCCCGGATCAACCGCCCGGCCCTGGAGTGGACACTCTCCTGCCTGGCCGTCGAGCCGGTCACCGAGCCCGTCACCCGTCGCGCCGCAGCCCTTCTCGCCGACACCGGCCTGCACGGCCACAAATACGCCATGCTCAGCGCCATAGCAATCGTCGCCCCCAGCCCTGTCACGATCTTCACCTCGGACCCCGAGGACCTGACCGCGCTGTGCGGCCAACACCAACTCGCAGGCCAGCACGTGGTGGCGACTACGGCACCTCGTCAACGATGGACCTCCCACCCGGCCTGCCGGAAGCCCAGCATGAACGAATGCCCTCAAGGCATCCGGACGAGAGACGGCGGGACACGCCCGCCAGCCATCGTTCAACCTGCCACCATGCGGGAGCAGCCCCGCCACCCCCGGCGCACAACCGGCTCGCTTGGCCTACCTGCGCGCTCCGGACAGCCTCCCTGTTCGATTGAGGGGCGCACCGTATACCCCTACGCTTGCCCGAGGAAGTCTTGATCCACGTCATGGTGCATGGATCGGCCGCGACAGGGAATGATCCGGACAAGGCGAGCGAATAGGCCATTTCATTCTCGCGGGACATGCGCGGGACGACGGGCCTGACAGAGTGCCAGATAAGCCGCTGACCTGCGAAAAAACACGGGAATCCGACGGCCTCCGGAGCCGTGTGCGCAGGTTCGAATCCTGCCGGGGGCACTCGCCAGTCAGAGACTTAAAACCGGGTTCTGACCTGTGCGGATGCCAGCATGAGAGAGCGGGAGTCAGTCTCACTGACTCCCGCTCTTTCTCGTTGTCTCTCAGCGTTCGCGACACACCTCCGACACACTCGTCAGCCGTAATGCGCTGCGGCATGCCGCGCCAGCGGCGTTGAGGATGATCCGAGAGGTGATGGATTGGCGGGCCTGATCGCCGACGGATGCGACCTGATCGGAGATTTGGCCTCAGCCGCCAGCGATCAGGTGGGTCAGCCGAAAGGTTCTAGCTGCACTCCCGAAAAAGCCCGGGGCGGGTGGCTGGACGGGAGCAAGGCTGGCATGACCCTTACCTCTGGGAACTAGGCATACCGACCTTGATGGGTGCGCTTGGTCAATTGGCCACCACGGAACGGGCTCCGTGGACGAAAGTTGAAGGCAAGGGCGCACAGGCAGCCATGTAAATGGATCTACAGATTCCGGGACTGGCCAGGAACTGCCCGGGGAACACTATGAGCAGAGAGGTTATTTTTGATCTTGAGCAACTTCCCCGAAAGGGTCACGATCATGCCAGCTAGTCTGCTACTTCTGAGCGGGATCGTGATGGACCGCCTTGCCGCGTAGGGCGTAGTTCATAGGTATATCTTGGCCAGAGGGGGGCTGCGATGGCGATATGGGAGGCATGCCTCTGGGGTTTGCTGGGTGCTGGGCTAATCGAAGCGAAAGAGATGTGGCAACTCTATCGCCAAAACAACGAGTTCCCTTGGAAGCTCGACGGACGCGCCCAAGCGAAACCTTATGTGGCGGCAGTGGCAATACGATTCTTCATGGCTGGCGGAATCAACGCCGCATACGCTTCAGCCAACCAGGTAACGGGCTCTCTAGGAGCCCTTACTTTAGGAATCGCGGCCCCTATGTTTATCCAGCAGTTAGCCGAGGGGACTTTACCAAAGAAGCAAGAATCCGCCTTTGATGAGCGGCTCGATAACGAGGCTTTCACACCCTCGCCCGCGCGCCTCGAAACCTCGGAACATTCGAGCAATACAGACAAGCAGCACACTCAACATGTAACCCCTGCCACAGACCACGGGAGTCCCGATGGCCAGTGACAATCCCTCTTTCCTACGCGCCATACGCGACCAACTAGCTGCAATCCCAAGCCACACGCGACGCAGTCTCTCACCCGAGTCAAGCTTCACATTTTGGCTCCGCGCGGCTTTGGCTTTCCACCCTATCCAGGCTCAACGCACTTCACTGCGGCCCGCAGATATTTCCACCGCGGAAAAGGGCGAAGTGACCAAGGGAATCACCACCACCACTGAACGGATGAAAGAAAGGCCAGCGACCGATCGCCTTTACCACCGCTCTAACATCCAACAAGTGGCCGATGCACTCGCAGGCGCATGCGATATGGCCAATAGTCTGGCCAGGAACCTCGACCTAGGCAAAGCTCGTGAACGCGGACAGTCGCTGGTCCGCGCCCTGGATAGCGACCGTCCCCAGAACCTCGACTATCCCTACATTCGAGAATTGACTCGCAGCCTCGCTCGTGACATATCGATGGCACTCTCTCTTGACCTTGAGGCCGATATTCGTCAAGAAAATTTCAGCCTTCAAATCGACAAACCCCGCGCACTCCTACTAGCGCGAAAGATGACGCAAAACCTCGAACTATCGCTTACCAGTCCCGATTCTCTAGACCGTGATCGCGCCAGTGACCGCCTGCACGCCCGTGAACTTAACGCAGCCCTGGACCGCGATCAAGCCCTCCGAACCGCAGATCAGCGAACGACTGTCCGTACCTTCATTCGGAACCTCGCGAGTGTTCTTGATGATGCCCTCGACCGTGACATCAATGGCACCTACGGCACAGAGGGGGACGACAACCCGTTCCATGAATTCACGTTCGCTCTCGACCTCTCGATCATTCGCGCACGCGCCGAAGAATTGACGAATGAGATCGCCATCGAAATCATCTACGCCCGCGCCCGCGCCCTGGATCTGGCTCGCGCTCTCGATCGATCGATAGGTCGGGATTTGATTCGTGCTCGCGAGCGAGCCCATACCCTCCTCCTGGCCATAGAGGGAGATCTAGCCGAGAATCGCGCAAGGGATCTGGAAAGCGCTATCAAAGAGTTGAGGAACACAGCTAACGATTTTCGAAATTCTGACCTCCGGACGGCTAAACTAACTGGAATAGACCTAAGCTGGCTAATCTGGGATGAGCGCACCACTAAATGGCCGAAGGGCTGGGCTCAACGCATCAGGAACGCTTCCGTCGAGCAACCCATTGGATCAGGACAATTCGTCGTCCTGCCGTCTTTCGGGCATAATCCGGCCGCGCTTCCCGTGGATGCTCCGTGACCAGAAAATTGTCGTTACGATTTCTACCTAAGCAGCAGGCGCCGCTGACAGCGCGGCGCCACCTGCCTCTTGAGCCCGCTAGGATCAATCACCCTCATCCTTCAGTGCCTTTGCTATCTTCGCATTGGCTGCTTCTTCATGGCCGTCAACGCGGCCGTGGTATCGACGGTGAATTACCTCTGGGGAGTTGCCGACCCGCCGGGCCACCTCAGCGATCGGCACCCCGGCGTTCAGCCACCGCGTGATGCACGCGTGCCGCAGGTCGTACGGACGTCCAGCCAACGGTGAGGCGGCACGCTCCGGCGGCAACGCATAGTCTCGGGCCTCCTCCCACACCCGCCAGTAGGTGGATGAGCCGACCACTCCCCCGCGCTCATTGCCGAACACGCGCTCTTCCTTAGCAGTCCCGAACTCCTTCACGTGAGCCCGGTCACTTCGAGCAGACCCGTTTGCAGATGCTCGCCACGCTCGACAGCTCGCGCGATGGCCTCGCGCACCTACTCGCCGTAGAGCGGGCCCAGGCCGCCGGACCGGTTGCCGGGACTCAGTAGACGCCGTGTGCGGAGGTGAGGCGGTTCGGATTCGCGTTGCTCGCGTCGTTCGCCAACTCGCCTCTCCGGTGGCCAAATAGCCTCTCCGGTGTCGGCTGCCGATCCCAACAGGCCGGCCGACCAGTCCACTTGGTTCCACGGTCTTTGCTACTTGTCCGCCCGGTAGAGCTTGATGTCCTTGTTCACGAACAGGTGGACGTAGCCGCAGCGCCAGCAGATCAGGCCGGTGGCGTTCTCGTCGGCCCAGGCCAGCTTCATGAATTCCATGCCGGTGCTGTTGAGGAGGATGCCCCGCTCTCGGAACAGATCTCCTTGGCAGACCTGGCACTTGAGCCAGATGTCTCCCAGTGCCGCGCGTACCGGCTTCTTCGCCATCGCGTGAACGCCCCCGACGCTGCTGTGTGGTCCGGACGAGGCTACCCATACGTGCCCTCGGTGCGGGCGGGCGGGCGGGCGAGCAAGCTGCCGACCAGCCCCTCCGGCACAGACGCGAGCGGCGCGCCGCCCCTGGATGGGGAAGCGCGCCGCAGGTCTCACGTCACCTCATGGCGTCACGGCGTCGTAGCGTCATGACGTCGTAGTGCGGGTGATCAGTGGTGGCCGCCGCCACCGTGGCCGCCGCCACCGTTGTGACCGCCACCGCCGTTGTGGCCGCCACCACCGTTGTGACCGCCACCACCATTGTGGCCGCCACCGCCGTTGTGACCGCCACCACCGTGGCCGCCCTCGTGGTTGCCCCAGGACGTGTCGTCCACGAGGCGGCGGTGGTCGCTGCGGAGGGTGGCGGTGTCGGAGCGGTTGTCCCAGGCGTAGTTGTGGCGGTCCTGGTAGAGGTCGCGGTTGGTGTCGCGGCCCACCCCGGTGTGGACGCGGACGGTGGCGTGGCCGTCGAGGCGGTAGTGGCGGAAGGTGTAGGTCTGGCCGTCCTTGTTCGACAGCTTCCAGCCGTCGAGGTTGACGGCGCTGCGGGTGTGGTTGGTGATCTCCACCCACTCGTTGTTCAGGGAGCGGTTGGAGCGGTCCTCCGGTCCCGGAGAGTCGTACTGCACGCGGCTGATCTCCACGTTCGCCCGGGCCGCGTGGTGGTCGGCAGCGGTCGCCGGCAGTGCCGCCGCGCCGACGAGAGCGCCGGCCGCGAGAGCGGCTGCGGCCAGACGGCGGACGGACACGGAAGGTGAAGAGGTCACGGGTTCCCCCAGCATGGTGCGGGCACCTCCCTGGATACGGCTACGGCCGGATCCCGGGCTGTGCGGTGTGCGGGTGGCGGCCTGTTGGCCGCGCACCCACACCTTCTCCACCGGGCGGATGGGATATGAGCGATACGTGAATCGTGTTACGAGTCGGTCGTATTTCCGTCACTGTCGCCTGTACCGTCCATTTATGTGCGTGATGCACCAGGTTGACGCCCTGGCGAGCGGAGGGGTCTTGTGGGCACTGGGCCGAGCTCCGCGGTCGCCAGGGTGCGCCACCCCAGGCCCGCCGGGAGCGTCACCCGAAAGTGAGTAACGGTGGGCCTCCCACCTGCGCATTGTTACTGGTAGTAACAGTTCTTCGCCGTTCCTGATGCCGGGTCACCGAACACCCCGTTGGTGCAGGGGGTGCCGCCGTTGAACGAGCCGTAGAAGTACTGACCGTTGGCTCCGTACGCCACCTCGTGCGTGCCTGAGAAGGAGCAGGCTCCGTTCTCCGCCGCGCATGTCGTCCAGGTCGCGAAGGATGGGGGCGGCGATACGACGTGGCAGGACTTCGCCGTGCCTGAGATCGGGTCGCCGAAGACCGCGTTGGTGCAGGGGGTGCCGTCGGACAACGTCGCGTAGCGGTAGCTGCCGTTCGCGCCGTAGGCCACTGTCATCGCGCCGGTGAAGGCGCAGGTGGCGTTCTCGGTCGCGCACTGGGACCAGACGTTCGTGGTCGGCGGTGCGGACTGGACGTAGCAGGCCTTCGCGATGCCGCTCGCCGGGTCGCCGAAGGTGGCTGTGGTGCAGGCGCTTGCTGAACTCGTCGTGGTGTAGGCGAACTTGCCCTGTGCTCCGAACGCGACGGTCTTCGTGCCGGAGACCGCGCGCGTGCCGCCCGACAGCGCGCACTGGGTCCAAGTGCCGGGCAGGGAAAGGCTTTCGGTCGGGGAGACCGTGCCGGTGGCGGGGTAGCTCACGGTGTACGAACCCGGTTGGACGCCGCGGAAGTAGTGCCGGTGTCATGACGGGCACGGATTGGTTGCGGGACGGCGCCACTCCCCCACAACTACCGCCCACCGACGGCACCATGACGTCCCATGGGGACCTTGAGCGGGGGCCGGGATCGCTACGTCGACTTTCTGCGGGCGTGGGCGATCGTGCTGGTGGTGTTCGGGCACTGGCTGATCACCGGATTGGTGCGGGACCCCAACGGGGTAATCAGCGCACCGGAGTTGCTCGCCACCGTGCCCTGGACGCAGTGGCTCACCCTGGGCTTCCAGATCATGCCGCTGTTCTTCCTGGCCGGCGGACATGCCGCAGGCGGTTCCTGGGCGCGGGCCCGCACCGAGGGCCGTACGGCGACCGGTTGGGTGGGGCAGCGGGCGCTACGGCTGCTGCTGCCGGCCGGGGTGTACAGCGGGCTGGTGCTGGTCGCCGTGGCGATCTGCTCGGTGGTCGGGGTGGACCCCGGCATCCTCGCGCTCGTCGGGTGGGCCATGGCCATGCAGTTCTGGTTCCTGCCGGTGTATCTGCTGCTCAGCGCGGCAACTCCGGTTCTGCACGCGGCACATCGGCGGTGGGGGTTGCGTGTGCCCGTGGCGATGGGGGTGGTCGCCCTGGTCGCCGACACACTGGTGGTCACCGTGCACGCGCCCTTCGTCGGGCTGATCGACTACGTGCTCGTGTGGGGCGTCGCCTATCAACTGGGTTTCTGCTGGCGGGACATGCTTCTCACCGAACGGTCCGCCCTCCCCGCCTGCATGGCCGCGGGCGGTGCGGTCGCCTTCGCCGTGCTGGTCGCCCTCGGGCCGTTCCCGGTGAGCCTGATCCTGGTGACCGGACAGAGCCCCAGCAACACCAATCCCCCGTCCGCCGCGATGCTGGCCTGGGCAGTCGGCCAGGTGGGGCTGGCGCTGCTTCTCGCGCCCGTGCTACGACGGCTGTTGGAACGCGAGCAACTCTGGGGACTGGTACGCCCGTTGGGCGGCGCCAGCATGACGCTCTACCTGTGGCACATGCTGCCGGTGCTGATCATCGCCGCCGCCTTCTATCTCACCGGGCTCGCTCCCGAACCCGCCTACGGGTCGGGGAGTTGGTGGGCGCTGCGGGTGCCCTGGCTGGCCGTGCTCGGGGTCGTGCTGGTGGGGGTCGTAGCGGCGCTGCGGCCGTTGGAACGTGGGCTCGCGTTGGCGTACGAGCGGACGCGGCCGGGTGATCTCCCGTTTGAACTCCCGCGTCGGCCTTGGGCGTTGTGGGTCGGCCTGGCGGCGAGTGTGAGTGCGCTGACATGGTTCGCCGGGCACGGGTTCGCCTATGACGGGCGGTTCCCGGTGCTGCCCGCGCTGGGTCTCGCGGTGGGGGTCGGGCTGGTCATGGTGACGGGGCGGAACAGCGTGCGCCGTCCCGCCCCGTCACTGCACAACAGCCTTGGTGGCTGACCCTCCAACTGCCTTGTTGCTTAGGGAACTTCGGCCTCAGCGCCTACGGCACTTCGACAGGTCGATCCGGACGATCTGCGGGTCGTGGTCGCTCGCCTGGTCCGCGAACTCCGCGTTGATGTGCACGACGTCGTAGTTGAAGGACGTCACCGCGGGGCTGGTCAGGATGTGGTCCAGGGTCTGGGAGTTGCCGTCGTAGACGTAGGTGTAGCGCTCGGCGGCCGGGAGGGTGGTGATCAGGGGCTTGAGGACCTTGCCGGCCGTCAGAGTGGTCACCGTCTGCGAGAACTCGTAGTCGTTCAGGTCGCCGAGGACGACCGCCTTGGCGTTCTTGTCCGCCGCCAGCAGGGACGTGACGAAGGTGTTGACCTCCGCCGCCTGGGCCGCGCGCTGCGTCTCGGAGCTGCGGGCCGGGGGCTGGTAGCGGCCGTGGATCGGCTGGTCGCCGCCCTTGGAGATGAAGTGGTTGGCGATCACGAAGACCTGCTCGCCCTGGAAGGTGAACTCGCCGGCCAGGGGCTTGCGGCTGTCCTCCCAGGCCGCGTTGGTCGGGTCGATACGGCCCGGGGAGTAGGTGAGTTCGACGCCCTTGCGGGTCTTCACCACGCTCGTGGCGGTGGTCGCGTCGCCGCCCTTGTGGTCGGTGAAGGAGACCCGCTTGGGGTTGAAGAGGAAGACCTGGCGGATGTTGCCGCCGGGTTCGCCGCCGTCCTCGTCGTTGGTCGGCGAGATGTAACGCCACTTGTACACCGGGCCGCCGGCCGCGCGGACCGCGTCCGTGAAACGCTTCAGGGTGGCCTCGGCCGTCACCGTGCCGTCGTTCGTCGCACCGTTGTCGTCCTGGATCTCCTCCAGGGCCACGATGTCGGGCGAGTTGAGGTTGACCGCGACGCCCTCGGCGAGGCGGGCGAACTTCTCCTGGGTGTCGAGCGCGTCCAGGTTCTCCACGTTGTACGTGGCTACCGCCAGCTCGTCCTTCTTCTGACGGCGTGTCACTTCCTGCTTCAGACCGTTGTCGACGAGCGTGCCGAGCTGGGTGGCCTGGACGTTGTAGCCGCCGTAGGTGGAGTAGTCGAGGGGACCGGTGGTCGCGCCTGACAGTTCGTCACCGACGTTGGCCACGGGGAAGGTTGAGGTGGTGTCGAGCGACATCACCTCGATACGGCCGGTGTTGGGCTGGTCGTACGAGGAGTAGAGGGTGCCGCCGCGCGCCGTGGCACTCTCGTCCGGCTTCACGGTGACCCACAGCTCGCCGTACGCGTCGCTCGCGCCGACCACTCGGGCGTCGGCGAAGGTGACCCGCACGCCCTCCAGGGACTCGTAAAAATCCTGGGCGTAGACGGTCGGTTGGAGGGCGAGGGACTCGATGCTGCCGCCGGACGCGGTCGGGATGTAGGCGTCGGGAACCGAGGTGGCGTTCAGCGCGACGGCGTCGGGAAGGGCGTTGCCGCTGGAGAGGACCGTGGTGGTCGGGCCGGCGATCTCGGTGTTCGACTGGCTGGTGCTGCTCGGGTAGTACTCGCTGACCTTGCCGGTGACCAGGACCGAATCACCCACCGCCACGGTGGGCTTGGCGGAACCGGTGTAGACGAACACGGCCTCGCTGGTGCGCGGGTCGGTGTCGGGTGCCGGGTCCTGGATCCAGTAGCCGAGGGAACCGCTGCTGCGGACGCCGGTGACGATGCCCGGGACGCGGGTGACCGTCTGGCCGGAGTACGGCGAGAGACGGGTCGTGCCCTGGATGTCGTGGACGCGGACGGTGCCGGGGTCGGTGGGCGAGCCGCCGCCACCGCCGTCACCTCCGCCGTCGCCCGAACCCGGCGTCTGTCCGGCCGAGTTGACCGGTGACGGGGTACCACTCGTGAAGTCCGCCGCGTTGTCGTCGGTGTCGGCGAGCGAGTCGGCGCGGGCGACGGCGGCCGTGTTGGAGGCGCCGGTGGCCGGGCCGCTGCCCTCGCGGACGACCGCGGTGCCGTAGCCCGTGAGGTCGACGACGCTCGGGTCGGCCGCGCAGTCCGCGGCGGTCTTGCAGGTCAGCGCGGTGGCGCCGGAGACCAGGGCGATCGTGCCGGAGGTGGCGCTCATCGCGATCGAGCCGGTGGCGTCGGTGGTCGGCAGCGCGGTCGTGCCGCCGCTGCCGGTGCCCTCGCCGACCAGGTAGCGGGCGCCGGGGGCGATCGCGCCGGTGAGCGCGGTGACCTGCCAAGTGGAGCCGGAGGAAGGCGTACCGGACAGGTACTGGACGCTGTATCCCGACAGGTCGTAGGCCGTCGCACCGGCGTTGCCGAGTTCGACGAAGTCCCGGGTCAGGGTCGCTCCCGAGTTGCCCCCGCCGCCGTACACCTCGGCAATGACCGCCGAGGCAGAGGGAGTTGCGGACGCGGTGGGCAGGGCGGTGAAGGCGAACGCTCCCGCCGCGCCCACCGAGACGATCGCTTGGGCGGTGCGGCGGGCGCGGGGTCTGCGCCCTTCAGGTCTGGACACGCTGGCGGTCTCCTCGTGCTTCGTGTAGCTGCCGATACCGGGTGCCTGTGGGGAGTCGGCTCAAGTTACGCGCGTAGAAAGGGAGTTGCCAGAGGGCCTCACGTTAAATCCCGGGAACAAGTGAGTGCGGGGACGGCGGCCGCGACGGCGAAAGTGACGTTCCACACATAAGTCCGTTGACTAATCCGGGCAACTCACCCCATTCGGGCGGCCCTTGAGGGCCTCGGGAGTGCAACAGGTTCATCTTTCAACCGTGGCTTTTTCCGATTTGATCTAGTTCACTTCGGGATGGTTTGCCATAGGGCATAAGCCCGTTCCGTCCCCAGGAAGCGTGTACAGATATGTCCAATTCGTCCGATTCATCCCAAGTCCCCTTCGCTCCCCACCCGGTGACCGCCGCCGAAGTCATCCCGGGCGACCTGATCGCCCTGACCCCGGACGACGCCGAACGCGCCTGCTGGTACGTCGTGACCCACACCCTCCCCGAGACGCCCGAGACGATCCGGGTCACCCTGCGGCCTCCGCTCGGCGGGACGGACCACGACGAGGTGCTCGACCGCGACCGCCGCGTGACCAGCGCGTGCCGGCGACTGGACGCCGGGGCGGTGCCGCGACTCGTCTCCGACGACCTCACGTCCGTCGAGTTCCGGGAGGGCGACCGGGTGACCTCGCTGCGGGTGGTCGATCCGGCGGCCGACGAGGAGTCGTACGTACGGCGTTGGGGTGTGTGGCATCGGGACCTCGACGGGGGGACGGGGGATGACGTCGTGACCGATGCGCAGGTGCGCGGGTGGGGTGGTGCGGGGGCCGGCTCGGAGGCGCCGGGGGCTGGTGCGGCGGCTGCTGGTGCGGGAGCGCCGGGGGCTGGTGCGGGGGTCGGTGGCGAGTTCGTCGTACGGCATCATCCGCGGCCGGAGCGTGCGGCGGCCGTGGCCGGGCCGCGGCGGGTCGTGGTCACCGGGCTGGGGGCCGTCACACCGCTCGGGGTCGGGGTCGACGAGCTGTGGCGGGGGCTGCTCGACGGTCGGCACGGGATACGGGAGCTGGACGGCGAGGAGTTCGCGGAACTGCCCGTGCGGCTGGCCGGGACCGTGCCCGTCGATCCGGCGGAACTGCTGCCGCGTCAGGCGGCGCGGCGGATGAACCGGGCCGCGCAGTTCGCCGTGCTCGCCGCGCGGGAGGCGTGGGGTGACGCCGGGTTCGTGGCGGGCGGCACCCGGGAGAGCGGGCTCGATCCGGAACGGGTCGGCGTGAGCCTCGGGGCGATCCTCGGGGACGCGTCCGTGCTCGTCGGCGGTGACCGCAAGCTGCGGGACAAGGGGCCGCGCGGCGTCTCGCCGCTCACCACCCCGATGACCGTTCCGTCGCAGGCCGCGTCCCAGGTCTCCCTCGACCTGCACATCACCGGCGAGGCCCGCACCGTCACAGCGGCGTGTGCCTCCGGCACCGAGGCGATCGGGGCGGCCATCGACCGCATACGGTACGGCCGTGTCGACATCGCCCTCGCGGGCGGGGCCGAGGCGGTCGTCACGCCGGCGATCATGGCGTCGTTCGCGGCGATGCGGGCGTTGTCCACGCGGGGGTTGGCGGACGGTTCGTCGCCGTCACGGCCGTTCGGCAAGGACCGGGACGGGTTCGTGAACGGGGAGGGTGCGGGGGTGCTCGTCCTGGAGGCCGAGGAACACGCACGCGCGCGTGGAGCGCGGATCTACTGCGAGGCCGCCGGGTGGGGGCTGTCCGCCGACGCGCACCACATGGCGGCGCCGGATCCGTCCGGGGCCGGGGTCGCACTCGCCGTGCGCCGGGCGGTGCGGGACGCGGGCGGGCATGTCGTGGACGTCGTCCACGTGAACGCGCACGCCACGGCGACGGTGGAGGGGGATCTCGCCGAGGCGGGGGCATTGCGGGCGGTATTCGGCCGGAGAAACGTTCCTGTCACCGCGATCAAGGGGCATCTCGGTCATCTGCAGGGGGCTGCGGGCGGGGTCGAGGCCGTGGCGACGGTGCTCACGCTGCATCACGGGGTGGTGCCGGCGACTGTGGGGGCGGTGAGTGAGCTGGATGACGCGATCGGGCTTGATGTGGTGACGGGGGTGGCTCGGGAGTTGCCTGCGGGGCGGCCTGGGGACGGGGATCTCGCGTTGAGCAATTCGTTTGGGTTTGGGGGGCATAACGCTGTGTTGGCTTTGCGGCGGGTGGGGTAGCGCTTCGCGGGGACCGGCGAGGGGGCGGGGGGCTGGGGCTCAGGGAGTTCGCTTGCGGGGGCCTTCTTTGGCGGGGGCCTGGGCGGGGAGCTCGGCGGGGTTTTCTTCGCGGTGACGGTGGGCTTGGTTGCCGTGGCGGTGGGTGGGTGACGCTACGCGGGGGGGCTGGCGAAGGGACTGCAGATCAGGCCGTTCGCTTGCGCGGGGATAGCTTCGTTGCCGGGGTCCTTGCCGGGGGTTTCTTCGCGGTCGCGGGGGCGGTGGGTGGGGTAACGCTGCGCGGGACCGGCAAGGAGGCTGCGGCTCAAGCGGTTGGCTTGCCGGGGGGCTTCGTTGCCGGGTCTTCGCCGAGGGGTTCTTCGCGGTCGCCGTGGGCTTCGTCGCGGTGACGGCGGGTGGGGTAACGCTGCGCGGGACCGGCGAGGGGGCTGCCGCTCAGGCCGTTCGTTTGCGGGGAGTTGCCTTCTTTGGTGGGGTCTTCTTCGCGGCGGCGGTGGACTTGGTCGCCGTTGACTTCGTCGCCGTCGGCTTTTTGGTCGTCCGTGTTGATTTCTTCGCCGGTGCCGATGCCTGGGACTGGGACTTCTTCGCCGATGTCGTCTTCTTCGTTGCCGTGGAGGTCGACTTCTTGCCGGGGGTCTGTTTGGGGGTTGCTCGGGGTGAGATACGTCTGACCTCGGCCTTCGTTCCCGTTTCCTTGCCGTCCGTTTCCTCTCCGCGCGACTCCTTCGCCTCGCGGACGCTCTTCTCCAGGGCCGCCATCAGGTCGAGGACCTTCGCACCGGGGGCCGGGGACGGAGATGCCGCGGGCTGTTCGCCGGAGGCCTTCGCGGTGATCATCTCCTCGACCGCTTCGCGGTAGTCGTCGTGGAGGTCGTCGAGGTCGACCTCGCCCAGCGTGTCCATCAGGGCGTCCGCGAGGTCGAGTTCCTTGTCGCGGACGGTGACGTTCGTGTCGGGGGCGACGCCCTCGGGGACGCGGATCTCGTCCGGCCAGAGCAGGCCGTGCATGGCGATCACGTCATCGACCACGCGCAGCATGCCGAGGCGTTCCCGGCCCCGCAGCGCGTACTTCGCGATGGCCACCTTCTGGCTCCGCTTCAGCGCCTCGCGCAGCAGCGTGTACGGCTTGGCCGCGGGGACGCCGTTCGCGGAGAGGTAGTACGCCGCGTCCATCTGGAGCGGGTCGATCCGGTCGGCCGGCACGAACGCCACGATCTCGATCGTCTTCGCGGTCGGGATCGGCAACTGGGCCAGGTCCTCGTCCGTGATCGGGATCATCGTGCCGTCCGCGGCCTCGTACGCCTTGCCGATCTCGGCCTGGGCGACCTCGCGGTCCTCCAGTTCGCAGACCTTGCGGTAGCGGATACGGCCGCCGTCCTCCGTGTGGATCTGGCGGAAGGAGATGGAGTGGCTCTCGGTCGCGTTCACCAGCTTGATCGGGATGCTGACCAGGCCGAAGGAGATGGCGCCGTTCCATATGGATCGCACCTGCCGCACCCGCCTTCCGATTCCGGCTTCACTTCCGGTTTCCGATTCCGGATCGCGTCCGGTTCGTCACGTTTCCGTGGGATTCTCATCGTATGACGCCGATCACAGAGGTGGAGGGGCGAAGGCTCGCGCTCAGCAACCTGGACAAGGTGCTGTACCCGGCGACCGGGTTCACCAAGGGCGAGGTTCTGCACTACTACGCGACCACGGCCGAGGTTCTGCTGCCCCATCTGCGTGACCGGCCGGTGTCCTTCCTGCGGTATCCGGACGGGCCGGAGGGTCAGGTCTTCTTCGCCAAGAACGTGCCGCCGGGTACGCCCGACTGGGTCACCACCGCGGAAGTGCCCCGGTCGGAGGGGCCGGCCCGGATGGTGCTGGTGCAGGATCTGGCGAGTCTGATGTGGGCGGCGAACCTCGTCACCGAGTTCCATACGCCGCAGTGGGTGATCGGGGCGCCCGGCCTCGCCGACCGGCTCGTCTTCGACCTCGATCCGGGGGCGCCGGCGACCGTCGTGGAGTGCTGTGAGGTCGCGGTGTGGCTGCGGGAGCGGCTCGTCGCGGACGGGATCGAGGCGTACGTCAAGACGTCCGGGGCGAAGGGGTTGCATCTGTTGGCGGGGGTGGAGCCGGTGTCTTCGGAGCGGGCTGTCGCGTATGCGAAGGAGTTGGCCGTGGAGGCGGAGAAGGCTTTGCCTCGGCTCGTCGTGCATCGGATGACGCGGAGTCTGCGGGCGGGGAAGGTGTTCGTCGACTGGAGTCAGAACGCTGCGCGGAAGACCACCGCCACGGCGTACACCTTGCGGGCGCGGAGTGAGCCGGGGGTGTCTGCGCCGGTTACGTGGGGGGAGGTGGAGGGGTGCGGGTCGGTGGCTCAACTCCGCTTTCTCGCGGGGGACATGGAGGGACGGCTGCGGGAGTACGGGGACCTGTTGGGGCCGTTGCTCGATGTCGGGCGGGCGGGGGTTGTGCCTTGATTTTCGCCCCCGCCGCCCCTACCCGTCCCATCACCAGGGGCTGCCGCCCCTTCCGCCCCGCCCGGGGGCTGCGCCCGTGCGCTCGGTGGCCTTCGTACGGTCCCGGCGCGGCGCCGAGCTGATCGCGCTGATCGCCCAGGAACGCCTCGCCGAGGTCGAC
>NZ_JBHXME010000066.1:0-53640 GCF_042721125.1 Streptomyces sp. NPDC058469 | reverse complement strand
GGTCCCCACCCCTCCAACTGTGGCAACACCAGAGGGGCACAACCAGCGGCGGGCTCGCCGTACCGCCACGACCCCGACCCACCCACCAACCGCGCACCCACCAGCCGCGCACCCACCAGCCGCGCGCCCACCAGCGGCGCGCCCACCAGCGGCGCGCCCACCAGCGGCGCACCCACCAACCGCGCACCCACCAGCCGCGGGCAAAAACGCCGTGTGCCGTCCACACCCGAGGATTAGGCTCCCCGCCATGCCCCCGGCCAAGAAGCGCGCGCGTACGTACGACCCCGTCAAGACCCGCACCGCGGTCCTCGCCCAGCTCGGGAACGTACGCCAGGCCGCAGGAACGCTCACCCCCGAACAGCTCGCGCTCCCCACCCGCCTCGGCGACTGGACCGTACGGGAGCTGATCGCGCACATCGGGATGGCGGTCACCGCCGTCCACCGGGGGCTCGACAAACCGGCCCCGCCCGCGCAGGACGCCGTGATCCTCGACTGGCCCTTCGCCACCGCCGCCAACTCCGAGGCCATCGCCGACTTCACCCGCACCCTCGCCGCACAGCACCCCGACCTCGACGCCTACCTCGCCGACGTCGAACGCACCCTCATCGCGCACCTCGACACCCACCCCGGCACCCGGCTGCTCGAAACCAACGTCGGCGCGATGCCCCTGGCCGACTACCTCGTCACCCGCACCGTCGAACTCGTCGTCCACACCGACGACCTCAACGCCGCCGTCCCCGGCCTCGACATCCCCTACGACCGCCAGGCCCTCGCCGCCTGCACCCGCCTGCTGGCCGACGCCCTGGCCGTGAAGGCCCCCGGCGGCTCGACCGAGGTGCGCGTCCCGCCGTACGCCGTCGTGCAGTGCGTCGAAGGACCCCGGCACACCCGCGGCACCCCGCCCAACGTCGTCGAGACCGACCCCCTGACCTGGCTCCGGCTCGCGACCGGGCGGACGCCGTGGAAGGACGCCGTAGAAGAGGCGAAGGTCAGCGCGAGCGGCGAGCGGGCGGATCTGAGCGGACTCCTGCCGATCATGGGGTGATCCGCGGAACCTCAAGGGCGCCAGGGAACCGCTCCCCCACCCCTCCCGTCCCATCCCCATGGACAAACAGCGATTCACCCTCGCCGTCCTGACCATCGTCCCGCTCGTGGTGGCGTGCGGCGGCGAGAAGGCCAACAGCGGTAGCGGATCCGTCGACGCGCAGCGGCCCGTCACCGGGGTCGACTGGCGGGTGCAGGGCATCACCGTGGACGGTTCGGCACGGCAGGTGCACGGCACACCGCGGCTCACCTTCGACGCCAAGAGCGGCGAAAACGGCAGGAGCGGCGGCAAGGTCGGCGGCCGGCTCGGGTGCAACGCCGTCAACGCGACGGCCACCGTACGCGCCGGGCACATCACGCTCGGCCGTCCGTCCACTACCCGAATGATGTGCGACGCCTCACTCATGGGCACCGAACGTGCCCTGCTCGGCCTCTTCGGGGGCCAGGTCGGCTACCGAGTCGATCACGACACCATCACGCTGACCAGCGGAAACGGCACGATCGTCCGCGCCGTCGCCGCCAAGTGATCCACTACCGGCGAGTAACCCGAATTCGGACCAGTGGTCGATCTCGCCTACACTCGGTGCCGTGCCACGTGGTGACGGTCGACTCAGTCATGATCTGCTCCCCGGCGAGAAAGGACCCCAGGACGCTTGCGGCGTCTTCGGAGTCTGGGCTCCCGGTGAAGAGGTCGCCAAGCTCACTTACTTCGGGCTCTACGCCCTCCAGCATCGAGGCCAGGAATCCGCGGGAATCG
Source organism: Streptomyces sp. NPDC058469 (assembly GCF_042721125.1). Taxonomy (NCBI): domain Bacteria; kingdom Bacillati; phylum Actinomycetota; class Actinomycetes; order Kitasatosporales; family Streptomycetaceae; genus Streptomyces; species Streptomyces sp. NPDC058469. Next base: position 51,839 of record NZ_JBHXME010000066.1, on the reverse strand, counting down.
CGGTCAGCAACGGCTCGCAGATCCTCGTCTTCAAGGACATGGGCCTCGTTTCCCAGGTCTTCGACGAGACCTCCCTCAGTTCGCTCCAGGGTCATATCGCGGTCGGACACGCCCGCTACTCGACCACCGGCGCCTCCACCTGGGAGAACGCCCAGCCGACGTTCCGCGCCACCGCGCACGGCTCGATCGCGCTCGGCCACAACGGCAACCTGGTCAACACCGCCCAACTGGCGGAGATGGTCGCCGACCTGCCCAAGCAGGAAGGCCGTACGCCCCGCGTCGCGGCCACCAACGACACCGACCTGCTCACCGCGCTCCTCGCGGCCCAGGTCGATCCCGACGGCAAGCCGCTGACCATCGAAGAAGCCGCCCACGCGGTCCTCCCGCAGGTCAAGGGCGCCTTCTCGCTCGTCTTCATGGACGAGCACACCCTCTACGCCGCCCGCGACCCGCAGGGCGTCCGCCCGCTGGTCCTCGGCCGGCTGGAGCGCGGCTGGGTCGTCGCCTCCGAGTCCGCCGCCCTCGACATCTGCGGCGCCGCCTACGTCCGCGAGATCGAGCCGGGCGAGTTCGTCGCCATCGACGAGAACGGCCTGCGCACCTCCCGATTCGCGGAAGCGAAGCCCAAGGGCTGCGTCTTCGAGTACGTCTATCTCGCCCGCCCCGACACCGACATCGCCGGGCGGAACGTCTATCTCTCCCGCGTGGAGATGGGCCGCAAGCTCGCCAAGGAAGCTCCGGTCGAGGCCGATCTGGTCATAGCGACTCCGGAGTCCGGCACCCCGGCCGCCATCGGTTACGCGGAGGCCTCGGGCATCCCGTTCGGCGCGGGTCTGGTGAAGAACGCCTATGTCGGCCGTACGTTCATCCAGCCTTCGCAGACCATCCGGCAGCTCGGCATCCGCCTGAAGCTGAATCCGCTGAAGGAAGTCATCAAGGGCAAGCGCCTGGTCGTCGTCGACGACTCGATCGTGCGGGGCAACACCCAGCGCGCCCTGGTGCGCATGCTCCGCGAGGCCGGCGCCGCCGAGGTCCACATCCGGATCTCCTCGCCGCCCGTGAAGTGGCCCTGCTTCTTCGGCATCGACTTCCCCACCCGCGCCGAACTCATCGCCAACGGCATGACCGTCGACGAGATCGGCACCTCGCTGGGCGCCGACTCCCTGTCGTACATCTCCATCGACGGCATGATCGACGCGACCACCATCGCCAAGCCGAACCTGTGCCGCGCCTGCTTCGACGGCGAGTACCCGATGGAACTCCCGGACCCCGAGCTGCTCGGCAAGCAGCTCCTGGAGACCGAGCTGGCGGCCGGTCCGGCCGCCACGGCCGCGGCCGACGCGATCCGTCGCCCGTAAGCCCCGCCGTATCAATCAACGCGAAAGATCCCAGGCAATGTCTGCTGCATCCGATCAGTCGACTCCGTCGACGGGCTCCCCCTCCGGTGCTTCCTATGCGGCTGCCGGCGTCGACATCGACGCGGGCGACCGCGCCGTAGAACTCATGAAGGAGTGGGTGAAGAAGACCCAGCGCCCCGAGGTCCTCGGTGGCCTCGGCGGTTTCGCCGGGCTCTTCGACGCCTCCGCCCTCAAGCGGTTCGAGCGCCCCCTGCTCGCCTCCGCCACGGACGGCGTCGGCACCAAGGTCGACATCGCGCGCCGGCTCGGCGTCTACGACACGATCGGCCACGACCTGGTCGCCATGGTCATGGACGACATCGTGGTGTGCGGCGCCGAGCCGCTCTTCATGACCGACTACATCTGCGTCGGCAAGGTTCACCCCGAGCGTGTCGCGGCCATCGTCAAGGGCATCGCCGAGGGCTGTGTGCTGGCCGGGTGCGCCCTGGTCGGCGGCGAGACCGCCGAACACCCCGGTCTGCTCGGCCCGGACGACTTCGACGTCGCCGGCGCCGGTACGGGCGTCGTGGAGGCCGACCGGCTGCTCGGCGCCGATCGCATCCGGACGGGTGACGCCGTCATCGCGATGGCGTCCTCCGGACTTCACTCGAACGGGTACTCGCTCGTCCGGCATGTGCTCCTGAACCAGGCCGGTCTCGACCTGGAGGCGCGCATCGAGGAGCTGGGCCGCACGCTCGGCGAGGAACTCCTCGTGCCCACCAGGATCTACTCGCTGGACTGCCTGGCGCTGACCCGCACGACCGACGTGCACGCCTTCTCGCACGTCACCGGTGGCGGGCTCGCCGCCAACCTCGCCCGGGTGATCCCGGACGGCCTGCACGCGATCGTGGACCGCTCCACCTGGACCCCGGCGCCGATCTTCGACCTCGTCGGAAAGACGGGCCAGGTCGAGCGCCTGGAGCTGGAGAAGACCCTGAACATGGGCGTCGGCATGATCGCGATCGTCCCCGAGGAGTCGGCGGACGTGGCCCTCGACACCCTGGCCGACCGCGGGGTCGAGGCCTGGATCGCCGGCGAGATCACCGAGCGGGGCGACCACGCGACGGGCGCGGAGATGGTCGGCACGTATTCGATCTAGAAGTGCCGCTTCGATCCAGAAGTGCCGCGACCTGATCAAGGGCGGCACATGCTGATCAACGGCAGCACAAAACCCGGTCCGGCGGTGTAGCCCCGGACCGGGTGAGGTGCAGTTGTTCCGGAAATGGCGGAAACTGCGAGGGGCGCTGTTGCGTCAAGCGCCGCGACGTTGCGACTGGGGACCGGACTCGTCGTCCTCGTCCTCATCGTCGTCGTTATAGAGATCCGCGTACTGAGCGTACGGGTCGTCTTCTTCCTCGTCGTCGTCCTCGAACGGCTCGCCATTCGGCGGCTGGCTCGAAGTCGAAGCGCCCAGCTCATTGGCCAGACGCGAGAGGTCAGTCCCGCCGCTGCTGTACTTCAGCTGGCGGGCGACCTTCGTCTGCTTGGCCTTTGCCCGGCCGCGCCCCATGGCTCGACCCCCTCGGATACGGGGCTCGGTGGCCCCAGAGTCTTGACACGCGTTCATGTTCTGGAACGGACTCTCCGTGGAGAGACCGGTCCGTAGGGCTTCCACGGTACCTGAGCCCGCGCCCATACGGTACGTCGCCCGCAGCACGTGCCGGGCTCCAGGACCCGCGAGGTGCCCTGTACTCGCTGGTCAACCGCGATTTTAACCACTTCTTGGCAGGCGACCCGCCGACGAACGTGAGAGTTCTCTCTAAGTCGTCGCCGACGGGTACCGGCAAGCCCCTCCGAGCGGCCGAACGGAACCTCAGAATCCGCGTACCGCGGCCGCCTCGTGCATCCGCTGCTCGGCGATCCGGTCGGCCGCGGCGGCCGGCGGAATACCGTCTTCCTTCGCACGTGCGAATATGGCCAGCGTGGTGTCGAAGATCTTCGCGGCCTTCGCCTTGCACCGCTCGAAGTCGAACCCGTGCAGCTCGTCGGCGACCTGGATCACGCCGCCGGCGTTCACCACGTAGTCCGGCGCGTAGAGGATCCCGCGGTCGGCGAGGTCCTTCTCGACACCCGGGTGCTCCAGCTGGTTGTTGGCGGCGCCGCACACCACCGTGGCGGTCAGCACCGGCACGGTCGCGTCGTTCAGGGCGCCGCCGAGCGCGCAGGGGGCGTAGATGTCGAGTCCCTCGACCCGGATCAGCGCCTCCGTGTCCGTGACGGCGCTCACACCGGTCGGGTGCTTGTCGAGAATCCGTCGTACGGACTCCTCGCGCACGTCCGTGATCACGACCTCGGCGCCCTCGTCCCGCAGGTGCTCCACCAGGTGGTGCCCGACCTTGCCCACGCCCGCGATGCCGACCGTACGGCCGCTCAGCGACGGGTCGCCCCACAGGTGCTCGGCGCTGGCCCGCATCCCCTGGAAGACACCGAAGGCGGTCAGCACCGAGGAGTCGCCCGCGCCGCCGTTCTCCGGGGAGCGCCCGGTCGTCCAGTGGCACTCGCGGGCCACGACGTCCATGTCGGCGACATACGTGCCGACGTCGCACGCGGTGACGTACCGCCCGCCGAGCGAGGCCACGAACCGGCCGTAGGCGAGCAGCAGTTCCTCGGTCTTGTCGCGCTCCGGGTCACCGATGATCACGGCCTTGCCGCCGCCGTGGTCCAGACCGGCCATGGCGTTCTTGTACGACATCCCGCGGGCGAGGTTGAGCGCGTCGGCGACGGCTTCTTCCTCGCTCGCGTACGGGTAGAAGCGCGTACCGCCCAGGGCGGGGCCCAGGGCGGTGTTGTGGATGGCGATGACGGCCTTGAGGCCGCTGGCCCGGTCCTGGCAGAGCACGACTTGCTCATGACCGCCCTGGTCCGAGTGGAACAGGGTGTGCAGGACGCCGTTGTCTACGTCGGTCACGGTGGTGACTCCTGGGTAAGTGGCGGCGGTTGGAGACAGGCTCCCGTAAGGGTGGCGGGGTGCCGTGGCATGAGCGTAGAGCCTGCGTCAGGCCGCCATCCGTGCAGTGTTCAGGATCACCTACCGAAGGGGGGTGTCCGTGCGACGATTTGCATAGTTTTCCCGCGCGTTTGTGAGCGGGTTCCGGAGGTTTTCCTGGCGGACGGCGGGGGAGGGAGCAGGCGTGCCCAAGAAGGTGTCCTCGGTGATCGTCCCGTACGCGACCTATCTACGGGTCTACGAGCCGCTGGCCGCTTTCCCCGAGCCGGAGCGCGGCCACTGGACGCGCTACGCCCGCCGCCCCGACCGTCCGTCGTACCAGGACGAACTGCGCCGGGCGCTGGCCGACTTGCTGCCCACCCCGCCGGTCCCGGTGCCGGTGCACGAGAGCGCCGACGCCTTCGTGGTCGAGGTCGACGGCGTGGTCTGCGTCTGCCCCTGGCGCACCCGGCTGCGCGGCTGGCAGGCCCTGGGAGACCTCGTGGAGGAGCTTCCGCCGCCGGTCCTGGACGCCGTACTGCCGCCGCTCGTACGGCACCAGGCCACTCAGGACTACGAGCGCTGGCTGGCCCGGAATCCGGACGCCCGGCCGTGGATCCGCACGGCGACCTGGCAGGTGCCGCTGAACTGGTTCGTGCTCGTCGGCGACGAGGAGCGGCGCTACGACAAGGCCTCCGGGGACGACCCGCCCATGCTGCGGTACCGCACGCCGATGGTGCAGGCGCGGCGGCGCGTGGCGCGGGCGCTGCGGGCCCTGAAGGACGCGATGGACGACGGGCCGCTGATCGACGGTCTGGTGGACGTGGGGCGCTGGCTGGAGGAGTTCCATCCGCGGTCCCTGGTCGAGCTGGACTACGGCGGGCTCGTGCACGTCGTGCCGGCCGGCGAGCTGGAGGACGACCACTCGGCGGCGGACGTGGCCGCCGGCATCGAGGCGCTGCGGACCGGGGACGGGGCGGCGGCGGGCGAGGCGTACGGGCGGCTCGTGGAGCGCTGGCGGTCGGTCAGGGACCGGCGCTCGGCGAACTGACGCGGAGACGGACGGGGCCGGCGCGCCTTCGAACGTGGCTGACATCTTCGAACAGATGCGCATAGGATTCTTACGGTTCGTCAACACGGGACGTAGGTCCCGATCCGGACGATTGATGCCAAGCGTGACGGACCGCACGTGCAGATGCCTTGCGCCGCTTGCCCCTCCTCATGCCAAAATAGGACAAGGAGTCCGGGGAGGACTCCATCCGTCATGCTTTGGGCGGAATCTCGGCATTGCGCGCTTTGGGGGGTCTGGATGACTCCTGATCGCCCCTGTGACTGATCGTCACAGTGGTGTGACTGTCCGCTATGGCATGGTCCATCGGCTTCCGTCGCTGATGGACGCCTGGGAGGGCAATTCCATCGGTTTGGCCTACGCGGTTGGACAGATGGTGTAGTTGTAGTGCCGAGGACAAGCCGTTCGTCCTATAACCGACTCGACCCGCGTCCGCCATTTCGGGCAACGCGGGTCAAGGTGCAGAATTTAGAGGAATGAACCGAGAAGGTTCGGTTCTCCCGAGGAGGCCGCTCATGACCGCTCGCACCCCTGATGCCGAGCCGCTGCTGACCCCGGCTGAGGTCGCCACGATGTTCCGTGTGGACCCCAAGACGGTCACGCGGTGGGCGAAGGCCGGCAAGCTCACTTCGATTCGCACGCTCGGCGGACACCGCCGTTACCGCGAGGCGGAGGTCCGTGCCCTGCTCGCGGGCATTCCGCAGCAGCGCACGGAAGCCTGACCAACTGAATAAGGGCACAAGGCGGGCCCCCCAGCCGGCCGCGGTGTCCGACATCACAGCTCCAAGCGACGCGGGTTCTGCCCCAACAGGGCCCACGCCCAACGCTCTTGAGCCAAACGAACAGGGTGCGTCGTAGATCGCGCTGGACTCCGCCGGGTCCAGCGCGATCTTTTTTGTGCCTGGTGGGGGCTCCGTGTGTGCCGATCGCGCGGTCCTGTGAGGAACCTTGTCGGAGTCTGGGGAGGGGTGTCGGATCTCCTGTGGACCATCCCTCGTGGGGGTGCAATTGCACATATTAAATTGACCAGTTGTAGGTGAGTCGTAAGTTCCGACGTTTCAAAAACTTATGCGGTGACACCCGTCACATGCCAGATGGCTTGTTGCCTCTGACCTATGTGCGCTAGGAGGGTCCACTCTCCGGATCATCCTGAGGTTCCCGCGACTCCCACGGCGGAGGGGAGTCCATGGCCAGCCGCAGCAGGCGGTGGCAGATCGCGCAGTGCCGGGTCACGTGGCGGTAGGAGCTGGCGGCCGACAGATGCGCACGGAGCAACGCCCGCGTCTCGTGCCTGACCGAAACCGCCATGCGCCACCTCCAGTGGCCCTGCGTGGAACGGGCCCTGGTTTCTGGGTACCTGGCGGATGTGGGGGCGTCAAGGGCGCCGTAGAGGCCGTGAGGATGCCGGCACACACGAAAGCCCGGGTCCGAAGACCCGGGCTCTTGTTTGATCTACTGCGGTCCTGACGGGATTTGAACCCGCGGCCTCCACCTTGACAGGGTGGCGAGCACTCCAAGCTGCTCCACAGGACCTGGTTTCACGGCACTCGATGGTGCGCTGTGCCGCGAGATGAGACTGTACAGGAGGCGGGCCCGCCTGGTCGAACTCACCCAGTGTGCAGGCGCTGTTACGGTGCGGCCGCGTCGATCGCCTTCACGATCCGCTTGTCGGAAACCGCGTACGCCGTGCCCAGCGCGTGGGCGAAATAGCTGACCCGGAGCTCCTCGATCATCCAGGGGATGTCCCGGACGGAGGAGGGCACCGGGCGGCCCTGCGGGAGTTGCTCCAAGAGCCACGCGTACTCGTCCTGCATCTCGTGGACCTTCTCCATGCGTGTGGTGTCCCGCTGGACCCCCGTCGGCATCTGCTGGAGACGACGGTCGGCGGCCACCAGGTAGCGCATCAGGTCGGGCAGGCGACGTATCCCCGCCGCCGTGACGAAGCCCGGCTTCACGAGGGCGTCCAACTGGGCGCGTACGTCCGCGAGGTTGGGGAGGAGGGCGGGGCTGTGCGCTGCCTTCAGGCGGCGCTCACAGGCCTGCCAGGCGGCCAGCACCTGTTGGACCTGGCTCACGGCACGGACCGTCGTGTCGACGATCTCCGCTCGCACCTTCTCGTAGAGCTTCCGGTACGACTCCTCGTCCCACGCCGGCCCGCCGAAGTCACCGATCAGCTTGTCGGCCGCGGCCATCGCGCAGTCGTCGAACAGCGCCTGGCTCGAACCGTGCGGATTCGCGGACAGGGCGAGCTTCTGCGCGTTCGTGAGCTTCTCGGACGCGAACTTCGCCGGGTTGACCGGGATGTTGCGCACGATGAGCCGGCGCGTGCCCTTCCACATCGCCTCCGCCTGCTCCTCCTCCGTGTCGAAGAGCCGTACGGAGACGGTGTCGCCGTCGTCGACCAGCGCCGGGTACGCCTTCACCGGCTGGCCGGCCCGGCGGGTCTCGAAGACGCGGGTGAGCGAGCCGATCGACCAGTCGGTGAGGCCCTTGCGCTCCAGGGACTCCCCGCCCTCGCGCTCGGCCGTCGCCGCGGCCGCCTGCGAGATGGCCTGGCGCGCCTTCGGCTTCAGCCAGACCTTCAGCGCCTCCAGGTCCTTGTCCTCGGCGATCTTGCGGCGCCGTTCGTCGACGATCCGGAAGGTGATGAGGAGGTGGTCCGGGACCTTCGACCAGTCGAAGTCGTCGGCGGTGAAGGGGACTCCGACCATGCGCTTCAACTCGCGGGCCATGGTGGTCGGCAGAGGTTCCTGGAGCGGGACCGCGGCTGCCAGGAAGCGCTGGGCGAAGTTCGGGGCCGGGACGTAGTTGCGGCGGATCGGCTTCGGGAGGGAGCGGATCAGCTCCGTCACGACCTCCTCCCGCAGGCCCGGGATCTGCCAGTCGAAGCCCTCGTCCGTGACCTGGTTGAGGACCTGGAGCGGGATATGGACCGTGACACCGTCCGCGTCCGCACCCGGCTCGAACTGGTACGTCACCCGGAACTTCAGCCGCCCCTGATGCCAGGAGTCCGGATAGTCGTCCTTGCTGATGTCCCCCGCGCGCTCGTTGATGAGCATCGAGCGCTCGAAGTCCAGGAGTTCGGGCTCCTCATGGTGCTTGTGCTTCCACCAGGAGTCGAAGTGGGCGCCGGAGACGACGTGTTCGGGCACCCGCTGGTCGTAGAAGTCGTAGAGCGTCTCGTCGTCGACCAGGATGTCCCGGCGCCGGGCGCGATGCTCCAACTCCTCGACCTCGGTGAGGAGTCTGCGGTTGTCGGCGAAGAACTTGTGGTGCGTGCGCCAGTCGCCCTCGACGAGCGCGTTGCGGATGAACAGCTCGCGGGACGCCTCCGGGTCGATCCGGCCGTAGTTCACCTTGCGCTGGGCGATGATCGGGACGCCGTAGAGCGTGACCTTCTCGAAGGCCATCACGGCCGCCTGGTCCTTCTCCCAGTGCGGTTCGCTGTACGTCCGCTTCAGGAGGTGGCCGGCGAGGGGCTCGACCCACTCGGGCTCGATCTTGGCGTTGACGCGCGCCCAGAGGCGTGAAGTCTCCACCAGCTCCGCCGACATGACGAAACGCGGGGTCTTCTTGAAGAGCGCCGAACCCGGGAAGATCGCGAACTTGGCGCTGCGGGCGCCCAGATACTCGTTCTTCGCGCCGTCCTTCACGTCCTTCATGCCGATGTGCGAGAGCAGACCCGCGAGGAGGGAGACGTGGACGCTGTGCTCGGCCGCGTCCTCCTCGTTGAACTGGATGCCCATCTGCTTGGCGACCGTGCGGAGTTGGCTGTAGATGTCCTGCCACTCGCGGATCCGCAGGAAGTTCAGGTACTCCTGCTTGCACATGCGACGGAAGGCCGACGAGCCGCGCTCCTTCTGCTGCTCGCGGATGTACCGCCACATGTTCAGGAACGCGAGGAAGTCGCTCGTCTCGTCCCGGAAGCGCGCGTGCTGCTGGTCGGCCTGGGTCTGCTTGTCGGCGGGACGCTCGCGCGGGTCCTGGATGGAGAGCGCGGCGGCGATCACCATGACCTCGCGCACACAGCCGTTCTTGTCGGCCTCCAGCACCATGCGGGCGAGCCGCGGGTCGACCGGGAGTTGGGCCAGCTTGCGGCCCGTCTGCGTGAGCCGGTTGCGCGGGTCCTTCTCGCCCGGGTCCAACGCGCCCAGTTCCTGGAGGAGTTGGACACCGTCGCGGATGTTGCGGTGGTCCGGCGGATCGATGAACGGGAACTTCTCGATCTCACCGAGACCGGCCGCGGTCATCTGCAGGATCACGGACGCGAGGTTCGTCCGGAGGATCTCGGCATCGGTGTACTCCGGGCGGGCGAGGAAGTCCTCCTCGGAGTAGAGCCGGATGCAGATGCCGTCCGACGTACGACCGCAACGGCCCTTGCGCTGGTTGGCACTTGCCTGGCTGACCGCCTCGATGGGCAGCCGCTGCACCTTCGTACGGTGGCTGTAGCGGCTGATCCGGGCGAAGCCGGGGTCGATGACGTACTTGATGCCCGGGACGGTGAGCGAGGTCTCGGCGACGTTGGTCGCCAGAACGATCCTGCGGCCGGTGTGCTGCTGGAACACGCGATGCTGCTCGGCGTGCGAGAGCCGGGCGTAGAGCGGGAGGACTTCCGTGAACCGGTAGTTCTTCTTCGTCAGCGCGTCCGCCGTGTCGCGGATCTCGCGCTCGCCGGACAGGAAGACGAGGATGTCGCCCTTGCCCTCGCCCTGAAGCTCTTCCACGGCATCGCAGATCGCGGTGATCTGATCGCGGTCGGAGTCCTCGGACTCGTCCTCCAGGAGCGGGCGGTAACGCACCTCGACCGGATACGTCCGGCCGCTGACCTCGATGATCGGGGCCTCGCCGAAGTGCCGGGAGAAGCGCTCGGGGTCGATGGTCGCCGAGGTGATGACGACCTTCAAGTCCGGCCGCTTGGGCAGCAGTTGGGCGAGATAGCCGAGGAGGAAGTCGATGTTGAGGGACCGCTCGTGGGCCTCGTCGATGATGATCGTGTCGTAGGCGCGCAGTTCGCGGTCGGTCTGGAGTTCGGCGAGCAGGATGCCGTCCGTCATCAGCTTGATGAACGTCGACTCCTGGTTCACCTGGTCCGTGAAACGGACCTTCCAGCCGACGGCCTCGCCGAGCGGGGTGTCCATCTCCTCCGCGATGCGCTCGGCGACGGTGCGCGCGGCGATACGGCGGGGCTGGGTGTGCCCGATCATGCCGCGGACGCCGCGGCCGAGTTCGAGACAGATCTTGGGGATCTGGGTGGTCTTGCCGGAGCCGGTCTCACCGGCCACGATCACGACCTGGTGATCACGGATCGCTGCCGCGATGTCCGCCTTCTTCTGGCTGACCGGCAGTTGCTCCGGATACGAGATCGCGGGGATACGGCGGCGCCGCTCGGCCATCCGCTCCTCGCCGCGGGCCACCTCGGCCTCGATCTCGGCGAGCACGGCAGCGCGGGCCTCCGGTTTACGGATCTTGCGCGCGCCTTCGAGCCTGCGCCCGAGCCGGTGCGCGTCGCGCAGAGTCAGCTCGGTCAGGCGGGGGGCGAGGTCGCCGAGGGCGGGAGCGCCGGGTGCGGAGGCGGGGTGCGTAGACATACGCCGTCCAGGATCTCACCTCGCCGAAATTCCTGGCGAACGAATTGTCCGCGACGGCTCGGCGGGTTGCCTGCGACGGCTCGGCAGGGGTCGTGCGGGTGGGTCAGGGTGCCGTTGTCGGAGCAGTGGGGGAGGGGATGGTGGCCGTTCCCGGGGGCTCCGCCCCCAGGCCCCCGTCGGCCTGAACGGCCTCGTCCTCAAGCGCCGGACGGGCTGAATTCTGCCGACCGGCGTCTTGCTGCCTGGCCGCTTCCTTGGACATCGACTGGGCCGTGTTCGACACGGCCTTGATGCCCAGGTACGCCGTCGTCAGGCTGGCCATCGCCGTGAACGCCGAGGTCAGGACGCCTACGATCACCGCCCGGTCGCCGTTCAACTGCCATACGCCGAACATCGCCACCACGGTGATCCCGACATTGCTGAGAATCACCGCGAGCAATCCGTACCGAGCCCGCACCTTCTCCAGGTCCGTGTCCCGGATGCCTCTCGCCTCGTCCTGGCTCATCGCGCCCCGCCCCGTGGTTCCGGTTACGACGAAAGCCCCGTCCCGGTGGGACAGGGCTTTCGATCCGGTGGCTGGGGCCGGGGTCGAACCGGCGACCTATCGCTTTTCAGGCGATCGCTCGTACCAACTGAGCTACCCAGCCACGAGATTCCTTGCGGAACCTCAGCGGTCCTGACGGGATTTGAACCCGCGGCCTCCACCTTGACAGGGTGGCGAGCACTCCAAGCTGCTCCACAGGACCAAGCTGTTGCGCGCGAACTGGCAGAGCCAGTGTCGCACACGGTATTGCGTGCCCCCAACGGGATTCGAACCCGTGCTACCGCCTTGAAAGGGCGGCGTCCTGGGCCACTAGACGATGAGGGCCAACTTCCGTACTGCTCTGCTTCGTCTAGGTGTCCCAGGAGGACGTGAGAAGCATGTGACTCCGCTTTCCCCCGAAGGGTTCTGCTTCTCCTGGCTCCCTGCGGAGTTTCGGACGGTCAAGCCCTGACCGGCGCCCTTGGGCACGACGAGACTGTACTACGGCGTTTGGGCCGGAGCCAAACCGAAAAGACGCCGTGTGCTCAGGGCAGGTTCTCCTTCGGGAGGTGGCGGCTGACCTCTGCCGTCGTCAGGCCCAGGCCGCCGAGTTTGATCTCGTCCCAGGCCTGGAGGCGGTGGGTGTCGCGGTCGATGTAGAGGATCGACGCCTCGATCGGGTCGGGGTACTTGCCCTCCACCGCGCGCAGGCCGCTGCCGCCCGTCGAGCCCTCGATGCGCAGCCGGGTGCCGTGCTTCATGACCTCGGTGCCCTCGTGGTGGAGGTGCCCGGCCAGGACCAGCGGGACCTCGCCGTCGGTCTTGCGTGCCGCCGACGGTTCGTGGACCAGGGCGATGTCGACCGGGGTGCCGGCGGCCCGCTGGTCGCGGAGAGCGGAGGCGAGCTGGTCGCCGGCGAGTTCCTCGGCCGCGTTGCCGCCCGTGGCGACCGAGCGGTCGGGGGTGAACTGGGGGTCGCCGATGCCCGCGAAGCGCACACCCGCGACCGTCTCCGCGCGGCCCGCGTCCAGGACGTGCACGTTCTTGATGTGTCCGAGGTAGCGCTGGGTCGCGAGGGAGTCGTGGTTGCCCCTGACCCAGACGTAGGGCGCGCCCAGGTCGGCGATCGGGTCGAGGAAGCCGTTCTCGGTCGTCGTGCCGTGGTCCATGGTGTCGCCGGTGTCGACGATCACGTTCACCTTGTACTGCTCCACCAGCGACGCGATGATCTTCCAGCTCGCGGGGTTCAGGTGGATGTCCGAGACGTGCAGCACGCGGATCGTGCCCGGGTCCGGCTGGTACGCGGGGAGCGTGGACGTGACGTCGTAGAGCTTGGTCACGTTCGTCACCAGGCGGGCCAACTCCTTCTGGTAGACGTCGAATTCGGTGACGATGTTGCGTGCGTTGCCGACCAGGGACGGGGCGGAGGAGAGCAGGCCGGAGAACTTCGGTTCCAGGATCGACTTGGGGTTCCAGGTCGCGTAGGCCGTCGCTCCTGACGCGGCGAGGAGGGCCAGGGCCAGGCCGCCGGCCGCGATGGCTCGGCGGGGGCGGCGGTAGACCGCGAGGCCGAGGGTCGTCGCGCCCAGGACTACGGCCGCGCACGACCGTACGGCCAGGTCGAGGGTGCCGTGTTCGACGTCCCGGGCGACCTCGTCCTGGAGGCCGGAGATGCGCTCGGGGTGGTCGACGAGGGCCTGGGAACGCTCCGGGTCGAGTTGGTCGACGTTGACGTCCAGGCGGACGGGGGCGTGGTGGCTGTCGAGGGACAGGGCGCCGAGCGGGGAGACGTTGATCTTCGTGCCGCCGGTGAGGGACGGGCGCAGGGTCATGGTCGTGTTCATGGGGCCGACCTGGGTCCGTACGTTGCCCACGATCAGCAGGCCGAGCCAGGCCCCGAGGACGACGACCATGACGAGGCCGAGGGCGCGGGGCCAGGGGTGGGGCTGGGGGACGAGTTCGACGGTGGGGCGGGGACTGCGGGCGCGGTAGTGGCGGGTCAGGGCGTGCTGGGCTCGGCGGAGGCGGTTCAGGGCTGCGACGGGGACGCTGGCCATTGGTCCCGTATGCCCAGGGGTGGGGGCAGGTATGCGGGACGGGTCGTGGGAGTGGGGTCAGCCCCAGCCGAGTTCGTGCAGGCGCTCGTCCTCGATGCCGAAGTGGTGGGCGACTTCGTGGACGACGGTGACGGCGACCTCGTGGACGACGTCCTCCGTGGTCGCGCAGTGGCGGAGGGTCGGGCCCATGTAGATCGAGATCCGGTCGGGCAGGACCCCGGCGTACCACTCGCCGCGTTCGGTGAGCGGTGTCCCCTCGTAGAGGCCGAGCAGCTCGGGGTCGGACGGTTCGGGTTCGTCCTCGACGAACACGGCCACGTTGTCCATGACCCGCGTCAGCTCCGGCGGGATCCGGTCCAGGGCCTCACTCACCAGCTCTTCGAACGCCTCGCGTGTCATTTCCAGCACAGGCCCATTGTCCGGGACGAACGCCGGTTCGGGGCGGCGGTCGCGCATGTGGGTCCCTGCGGTCGCGTAGGTGGGGCGTGGAGGTGGGGGATCAGGGCGGCTGTGCGTTCCATCTGCCGGCGCTGGGAGGGCAGGTCCAGGGCGGCCAGGCGGGTGACGAGGTGCCGGGCGCCGGCGGTGACGTACCGGTTCAGGCGGTCGGTGACCTGCTCGGCGGTGCCTGCGACGACTGCCTGGATCCTCTCCAGTTCGGGCAGGGGCATGCCGTAGGCGGCGCGGGCGTAGTCGGCGAGGGCGGCTCGGGCGGATTCCGGGTCGTCGTCGATTCGTACGGTGACGAAGAGGGCCGGGGTGATGTCCCCGGGAGTGCGGCCCGCGGCGGTCGCCGCCTGGTGGATGTCGTGCAGGCCGGTCGTGTAGTCGGCGGGGTCGGGTGGGTAGGGGAGCCAGCCGTCGTAGAGGCGGCCGGTGCGGGTCAGTGCCGTCGGGGTGGCGCCGCCGAGCCAGATGGGCGGGCCGCCGGGACGGGACGGTCGTAGCGAGGGCGGGATGTCGGTGAAGTGGTGGAACTCGCCGCGGAAGGAGTCGGCGCCCCGCCACAGCGCCCGCCACAGCTCGACTGTCTCGTCGAGGCGGGCGAAGCGGCGTGGCCAGGGGACCTCGGAGAGGTCGTAGAAGGGGCGTCCGAAGCGGCCGGGGTAGCCGGCGCCGACCGCGAGCGCGAGGCGGCCGCCGGAGAGGAGGTCGATCGACGCGAGGGACTGGGCGGCCTGGATCGGGCGGCGCAGGAACGGGAGCAGGGCGCCGGTGCCGAGGGTCGCCGTCTCGGTCGTCGGGGCGAGGGCGGCGAGCATCGTCAGGGCTTCGACGCGGGGGCTGATCAGGGAGTCGTTGACGAAGAGGGAGGTGAAGCCGAGGTGTTCGGCGGTGCGGCCGAGGGCGATCAGTTCGCGTGGGTCGTCGTCCTTGGCCCACTGGGCGGTTCCGGTCGGGAGCAGTACGCCGATGTCCATGCCGGTGATGTTCGTGACCGGCCGGCATGGCTTCAATTCCCTGCGGGGAATGGCCGGTTGGCGTGGGGCGTCGTAGAACTGGGTGGTGGACTTCTGCCAGGTGCTCCGTGAACGTCGTACGGGTCGTCGGCTCAGTCAGCTGGAGTTGGCGCTGCGGGCCGGTACCACTCAGCGGCATGTCAGTTTCGTGGAGTCGGGGCGGTCCGCGCCGGGGCGGGCGATGGTCGTACGGCTGGCGGAGGCGCTCGAACTGCCGTTGCGGGAGCGGAACGAGTTGCTGTCGGCGGCCGGGTTCGCGCCGGTGTACGCGGAGAGTTCGCTGGATGATCCGGTGCTGGCTCCGGTGCGGGCGGCGATCGGGCACATCCTGCGGGGGCATCTGCCGTACCCGGCCCTGGTCGTGGACCGGGTCGGAGATCTGGTCGCCGCGAACAGCGCGTTCGGGGTGATCACCGAGGGGGCGGCGGCCGAGCTGCTGGGGCCGGGGGCGAACGTGTACCGACTGGCGCTGCATCCGGACGGGTTGGCGCCGCGGATTCTCAATCTCGCGGAGTGGGCACGGCACATCCTGGCCCGGCTTGGGCAGTTGGGGGAGCTGCGGGCGGAACTTGCCGGGTACGTGCCCGAACTTGGTTCGGCGGAAGGGCAGTTGGGGTTCGCGGTGCCGTTGCGGCTGCGGTCGTCGTACGGCGAGCTGCGGTTGATGACGACCGTGACGACCTTCGCGACCGCTGTGGACGTGACGCTCGCGGAGCTGAAGTTGGAGGCGTTCCTGCCGGCGGACGCGGCGACGGCGGAGGCGTTGGCGGCTGCCGCGTCCGCGGTGGGGGATCAGGCTCCGGGGAACATGTAGTCCGTGCGGATGCGGCCGTCGGTGTCGAGTACGAGCACCTCCAGGCCGCCGCCGACCACATCGCCGCTGCCGACGGCCACCGTGTCCCAGTGGAACCGGATCAGACCGTCGAGGCGTACGGCGTCGGTGCGTGGCCGGAAGGTGAACTCGCCCTTCTCGACGAACCGTTCGTACCCGCGTGTGACACGGATCTCGATGGCGTCGTACCCGTGGGCCCGCAGGGTCGGGTGGTCGAACCCGAGGCCCGCGGCGATCTCGCGGATCTCGGCGGGCGGCTGGAGGACGTGCGTGCCGTCCTCGGTCCAGAGGCTCTCGATCGCCGCCCGGCGGCGGGTGGCGTCCGGTTCCGTCCACTGGGCGATGTAGCGGGCCGCCAGACGTCGGGGGTCGGTCTCGGTCATCCGTGGCTCCTTGAGGAAATCCCTGCGAGGCTGGTCGGTTCGCGGTCGATCGTGCGGGGTGCGCGGGGAGGGGGCAATTCCCGGCCAGGAATGGGCGACGGCCGCGCGGCGCGTGTCTTCCGGTGGGCGGTGGGAGTTGAGAGGGGGACTCCCTTTTTCCGCCCTCGGAGGTGGCCCCGTGCGCCCCATGTACGTACCCGTCCGTCTGGCCGCCGCGGTCGCCGTCGTCGCCGCTGCCGCCGGCTGTATGAGCGTGGGCGACGACGCGGGCGGCGGTGCCAAGCCGTCCCACTCGGCCGGGCAGCATGCCGGTGAGGCGCCCGACGGCGGTTCGGGGGTGCCGGGGGGCGGGCTCGGGTTCGGCGGTTCGGCGGGGGACGGGAAGCACGGGCACGGGAAGCCGGAGCCGGGGGAGTCGGCCTCGGGCTCGGCCTCGCCGTCCGCGCCGGGGGGTGCGGCGTGTCCGTCCGCCTCCAAGGCGCCCGGACCGGGCACGAGCGGGAAGCCGGGGGCGCCGACCACGGCCGCGCCGCAGCCGACCCCGACGCGGACCACCCCGTCCCCCGACCCGACGCCGCCCCCGCCGCCGCAGTCCCCCAGCCCGACCGTCGCGGAACCCTCGTCGTCGGCCCACGAGGACCCCGCACCGCAGCTCGTGGACCGTGAACCGGCGCCCGCGGCCGGGTCGCCGGCCTGAGTCGCCGGCCTGAGGTGCGTGTGACGCACGTCAATCCGGGCCGGTTTGCCTTGGGGGGTGGTGGGTGCGTAAGGTGGTAGATCGTTTGATCCCATTGCCCGGCGCCACTGTAGAGCGCGCCGTGTGGCGCGTACTCTCCCTTGCCGTGGCGGACCGCATTGAGGCGGTCGATAGCGAATCACGGAGTTGACGGGCGCGTGCCGACGGATACTCCGGAAGGTTTCGCATTCGCATGTCCATTTCCAGTACTGATCACATCGTCATGCCCGAGAACGAGAACGAGGGCGACGAGACGGCCGTAGAGGCCACCACCGAGGCGGCCCCCGAGGTCACCTTCGCGTCCCTCGGTCTCCCCGAGGGCATCGTGCGCAAGCTCGCGCAGAACGGTGTGGTCGCCCCCTTCCCGATCCAGGCGGCGACCATCCCGGACGCCCTGGCCGGCAAGGACATCCTCGGCCGCGGCCGCACCGGCTCCGGCAAGACCCTCTCCTTCGGTCTGCCGCTGCTGGCGACGCTGTCCGGCGGCCACACCCAGAAGAAGCGCCCGCGCGGCATCATCCTCACCCCGACCCGCGAGCTCGCGATGCAGGTGGCGGACGCCCTGCAGCCCTACGGCGACGTCCTCGGCCTGAAGATGAAGGTCGTCTGCGGCGGTACGTCGATGGGCAACCAGATCTACGCCCTGGAGCGCGGCGTCGACGTCCTCGTCGCCACCCCGGGCCGCCTGCGCGACATCATCAACCGCGGCGCCTGCTCCCTGGAGGACGTGCGCATCGCGGTCCTCGACGAGGCCGACCAGATGTCGGACCTGGGCTTCCTGCCCGAGGTCACCGAGCTGCTCGACCAGATCCCGGCCGGCGGCCAGCGCATGCTGTTCTCGGCGACCATGGAGAACGAGATCTCCACGCTGGTCAAGCGCTACCTCAAGGACCAGGTCACGCACGAGGTCGACAGCGCGCAGGGCAACGTCACGACGATGTCCCACCACATCCTCATCGTGAAGCCCAAGGACAAGGCGCCGGTCACCGCCGCGATCGCCTCCCGCAAGGGCCGCACGATCATCTTCGTCCGCACCCAGCTGGGCGCCGACCGCATCGCCGAACAGCTGCGCGACTCCGGTGTGAAGGCCGACGCGCTGCACGGCGGCATGACGCAGGGCGCCCGTACGCGGACGCTGGCGGACTTCAAGGAGGGTTACGTCAACGCGCTCGTCGCGACCGACGTGGCCGCCCGCGGTATCCACGTCGACGGCATCGACCTGGTCCTGAACGTGGACCCGGCCGGCGACCACAAGGACTACCTGCACCGCGCGGGCCGCACGGCGCGTGCCGGTCGTACGGGCACGGTTGTTTCCCTTTCCCTCCCGCACCAGCGCCGTCAGATCTTCCGGCTGATGGAGGACGCGGGCGTCGACGCCGGGCGTCACATCATCAACACCGGTACGGCCTTCGAGCCCGAGGTCGCCGAGATCACCGGCGCCCGTTCGATGACCGAGGTCCAGGCCCAGTCGGCGGGTGACGCCGCGCAGCAGGCCGAGCGCGAGGTCACCCAGCTCACCAAGGAACTGGAGCGGGCCACGCGCCGCGCGTCCGAGCTGCGCGAGGAGTCCGACCGCCTGATCGCCCGCGCCGCGCGCGAGCGGGGCGACGACCCGGAGACCGCGGTCGCCGAGGCCGCCGCGGTGGTGGAGGCCGCGGCAGCGGCGACCGAGCAGTCGGCCGCCGCCGAGGCGCCGGTGCGCGAGGAGTCCTCTTCCTACGACCGTCCGCGCCAGCAGCGTGACGACCGCGGCAACTACGAGCGCCGTGACCGTCGTGACGGTGACCGCGGTGGCCGTTCCTTCGAGCGTCGCGACGACCGCCCCTCGGGTGGCTTCCGTGGCGGCAACGACCGCGGCAACGACCGTGGCGGCCGTTCTTTCGAGCGTCGTGACGACCGTCCGTCCGGTGGTTTCCGCCGTGACGACCGCGGTGGCAGCGACCGTCCGTCCTCGGGCGGCTTCCGTCGCGACGACCGTCCCTCGACCACCGGTCACCGGGGCAGCGACCGCCCGTTCAACCGTGACCGCCAGGGCGGCGACCGCCCCGGCGGCCACGACCGTCCGGGCCACCGCGGCACCACCGGCACGGGCACCGGCACCGGTTCCTTCGGCCGCCGCGACGACAAGCCCCGCTGGAAGCGCAACGGCTGAGGTCATGTGACCTGACGTAGTGCGGTGGCCCCTGCCCGGGTTCGGGTGGGGGCCACTTGCTTGTGCGCGGGTTCCTGCGTGTGGGTTCCGTTGGTTGGGTTCTTGTGCGCGGGTTCTTGTGCGAGGGTTCTTGTGCGAGGGGGCGCTTTTTGGCCACATCGAGTCCTTATCGATTCCTTAAGTGGCGCATGTCACGCCCCCGGTGAGGGAATCGCTGGGGGCATGACAGATGACGCCATAGCGAGTGGGCTGTCAAAGGGAGATCCCCCCGGTCTCTCCGACGAAGAACGGCTTGCCCAACTCGGCTACACGCAGGTTCTCGCCCGCCGCATGTCGGCGTTCTCCAACTACGCGGTCTCCTTCACGATCATCTCGGTCCTGTCGGGCTGCCTGACGCTGTATCTGTTCGGCATGAACACGGGCGGCCCGGCCGTGATCATGTGGGGCTGGGTGGCCGTAGGCCTGATGACGCTGTTCGTCGGCCTGTCGATGGCCGAGATCTGCTCGGCCTACCCGACGTCGGCGGGCCTGTACTTCTGGGCCCACCGCCTGGCGCCCCCGCGCACGGCGGCGGCCTGGGCGTGGTTCACGGGCTGGTTCAACGTGCTCGGCCAGGTCGCCGTGACCGCCGGCATCGACTTCGGGGCGGCGTCGTTCCTGGGCGCGTACCTGAACCTCCAGTTCGACTTCACGGTGACGCCGGGCCGGACAGTGCTCCTGTTCGCGGCGATCCTGATCCTCCACGGCCTGCTGAACACGTTCGGCGTGAGGATCGTCGCCCTCCTCAACAGCGTGAGCGTGTGGTGGCACGTGGTCGGTGTCGGCGTGATCGTCGGCGCGCTGACCTTCGTCCCCGACCACCACCAGTCGACGACCTTCGTCTTCACGAAGTTCGTGAACAACACGGGCTGGGGCAGCGGGGTCTATGTGGTGTTGCTGGGCCTGCTGATGGCGCAGTACACCTTCACCGGCTACGACGCCTCGGCCCACATGACGGAGGAGACCCACGACGCGTCGACGGCGGGCCCGAAGGGGATCGTCCGCTCCATCTGGACGTCATGGATAGCCGGCTTCGTACTGCTGCTGGGCTTCACGTACGCGATCCAGTCGTACAACGGGGAACTGAAGTCGGCGACGGGCGCACCCCCGGCCCAGATCCTCCTCGACGCCCTGGGAGCGACCTCGGGGAAGCTGCTCCTCCTAGTGGTGATCGGCGCCCAGCTCTTCTGCGGGATGGCGTCGGTGACGGCCAACAGCCGCATGATCTACGCCTTCTCACGCGACGGCGCGCTCCCCTTCTCGCACGTCTGGCACACGGTGAACCCGCGCACCCGGACACCGGTCGCGGCGGTGTGGCTGGCGGCGGCGGGCGCGCTGGTGCTGGGCCTGCCGTACCTGATCAATGTGACGGCGTACGCGGCCGTCACGTCCATCGCCGTGATCGGCCTCTACATCGCGTACGTCATCCCGACGCTGCTGCGGCTGGGCAAGGGGGACGCGTTCGAGCGGGGGCCGTGGCATCTGGGCCGTTGGTCGCGGCCGATCGGGGTGGTGTCGGTGGTGTGGGTGGCCGTGATCACGATTCTGTTCATGCTGCCCCAGGTCTCGCCGGTCACGTGGGAGTCCTTCAACTACGCGCCGGTGGCGGTACTGGTCGTCCTCGGTTTCGCGGCGGCCTGGTGGTTCGCCTCGGCCCAGCACTGGTTCCTGAACCCGGAACACGCCCGCACGAAGGCGCGGGAGGCGGCGCGGGCGGGGGCGCCCGAACCGGTAGATCCGTAACACTCCGGACCCACCCGGCCGCCTTCCCCTCATCCGGCGCGGCCGTGTCCCCGATACCCGATCGGGAGACACGGCCACCTCCCGCTATGCTCGGGGAGGCAACATCGCCTGGGCCCTTAGCTCAATTGGCAGAGCAGTGGACTTTTAATCCATTGGTTGTGGGTTCGAGTCCCACAGGGCCTACGGTGCGGGTGACGGGGGTATCCCCTTTGACCTGCTGTGCAGCGTCCGGGTCGGCTTCGGCTGGCTCGGGCGCTGCTTCGTTTTCGGGGGCTTGCGTGTACGAGTGCGCAGTGCGGCATGGTGGACCGACATCACGACCGCGCGGACAGCCTGGGGGCGAGCAGCTCCAGCACTTCCTCCCAGCGGTAGCGGTCGGCTCCGCCTGCGGCCTTGGGTCGGTGAGGTTCGTACGAGGCGATCAGGACGCCCATTTCGCGCAGTCGTTCCAGGCTCTGGCGGTACGCGGGGTGGGCGGCCTGGGCCGAGTTCAGGTACGGCAGTACGGCGATCGGTACGTCCATGGCGGGTGCTTCGCACAGGATGCCCAGGGCGAGGTTGTCGGAGATCCCGGCGGCCCACTTGTTGACGGTGTTGAAGGTGGCCGGGGCGACCGCGATCGCATCTGCGGGCCGGGTTGGGCGTGGTTCTCCCGGTGATCGCCAGGCTGAGCGGATGGGGTGGCCTGTCTGCGCCTCGATCGCCCCCGCGTCGAGGAAGTCGAGTCCTTGTGGAGTGGCGACGACGCCGACGTCCCAGTGCCGTTCCTGTGCCGCGGTGATCAGCTTTCCGACATCGGTTGCGACACCGGCCGCGCAGACCACGATCTGGAGGAACGGCTTGTCGGGCTGTACGTCCATCAGGTTCTCTCCATAGAGGTTGTAGGTCCAGGCTCGGAGGGGGCCCCGAGGCTTGCCCGGATCACCCTGTCGCTCGTGCGCAGAGCCGCCGTCAGTTCTCCTTGCAGTTGGTCCGGGATGGTTCCCGCTCCGAGGGCACAGGTACTCACCAGCGCACGGCAGTCCTGCGCTTGCCGGTCTGTGGCGATCGCGGTGAACAGAGGGTGCGCCAGGTTCTCGCGGGCCGCGTAACCGTCTTCGGCGTCCGTCATCCTCCGGTGCAGGTCGTCGACGATGCGGTAAGCGGCGGGTGCCCCGGCGGAACCGATCGCGTCGAGGACGGTAAGTCCGAGCCGGGTGTCGAAGACGGTCATCCCGGGTTCGCTCTTCCGCTCGGAGTAGGTCGTCACCAGGCCCGCCAGGCGGCCGTCGAACGGTTGCCGGGCGTCTCGGCGGCACAGGACGGACAGGCTTGTGGTGACGGCTTGCTCCCATGGATCGCCGGGCATCGTGGCGGCGAGGAGAGCAGTGGCCTGTGCCGTGTCACCCTCAACAAGGCTGGCCAGTACGGCGACTTGGCGCCCGTCGAGCATTCGCTTGCCTACGCCGCGGTGAGCTTCGATGTGTGTCAGGGCCTCGGCCCAGCGTCCCTCGGTGGTGAGGGTCCGCGTGCCGTCGGCGAGGAGCACACGCCACAGCCACGCCCGGACTTCCTGGCGGTCCTCGTCGGTCGCAGTGAGGTCCGCCGGTACCGCGATGCCCTCGAACCGAGCCGCTGCGCCCGCGCCGACGGCCTCGTAAAGGTCGAGCAGTCGTTGACGTCCGTCGTCGCCGTGGCCTGCACGGATCTGGAGGCGGGCGAGGTTGACGACCGGTTCCAGCCCTCGAATTGCACTCATGCCGGGCAGCGGGCAGGCGTGGAGGTAGGCGGCGGCGTGCTGGTGGCACATCTCGCGTGCGAGGTCGGGGAGGCCGAGATCGGAGGCGATGAGCGCGGCTTGGTTGTAGACGGCTGATGCGAGGCCCTGGTCGGTCTTGTTCGCTGCGGTGTGGGCCAGGTCGGTGAGGGCGCGTACGCGCTGCGGCAGAGGCAGGCAGGCGGGCCGGAACCGGGCAACGAGTGGGAAGCGCTGGGCTACGGGTCCGTGCGGGCCCATGGACTCCCCGGGCGTGAGTGGGAACTGGTGAGGAGACGGTGGCCGCCAGTCGTACGCCGGCGGCCACCTTCCGCTACGTGCCGGGCATCACTGCCAGTCGACGACGATGCGGTTCAGCGGGGTGTCGAGAGCGAAGAGGCCGGGGCGCTGGTCGATGGCGGGGGCGTCGAGGGGCTGGATCTCGAACTTGGCCTCGCGGCTGCGGTATTCGCGGTCCCAAGCGCGGATGGCGTCGGCGACCTTCGCGGCCAGCTCGTCGCTGCCGGGGCCGTGGCCGATGACCCCGAACTCCCAGAGCTTGCCGCCCTCGGGGGTCTTCTCCTTCGACGGGCGCCGCGCCAGGTAGGTGACGGCGCCCTTGTCCACGACAGCGGTGGAGGAGGGGTAGGGGTCTTCGGTGAGCAGGGCGCCCTTGGCGCTCTGAGGGAACAGCATTCGGATCAGGCCGGAGGGGAGGGAGCAGGTGACGAACAGTTCCATCCACTCCGGTGACTCCATGGCCTGGACTGTCATGCCGGTCCATTCCTCGGTGCGCGGCTGGTCGAGGACACCGGTAAGAGCGTCGGCGTTGATGTTCTGCCCGGCGGGGCCTGGAGCCGTACGGTGCCGTCGGTGCTGAGGGGGATGGTTCGGCGGTCGTCGTCGGCGATGCCCCGCCTGAGCGGCATGAAGGTGTTCATCTCGCTGCCGAGGGAGGCCCATCGGCCGTCGCGCTGCTCGTAGGCGATGGAGCGGGAGACCGTGCCCTTGAGTCGCTGGGGGACGAGGAGCCGTCCGCCGGGGGCGAGTTGCCGCAGCCAGGCGTGCGGTACGCCGTGGGCGCCGACGGTGGCGATGATCCGGTCGTACGGTGCCCCCTCGGCGTAGCCGAGTGCTCCGTCGCGGGTTACGGCCTCGACGTTGGTGATCCCGGCGGCGGCGAGGTGTGTGCGGGCGCCGTCCACGAGGTCGTCGTCGACGTCGAGGGTGGTCACGTGTCCACTCTCGCCGACCAGGTGGGCGAGCAGTCCGGCGTTGTAGCCGGTGCCGGCACCGAGTTCGAGGACGCGCTCGCCGGGTTGGACGCCCAGCTGGTCCAACATGAGGGCGACGACGCTCGGCTGGGAGGCGCAGGAGATCGATGTGCCGTCGGCGTCGTACTTGATGTGCACCGGCGCGTTGGCGTAGGCGTCTTCGAGTGACGCGTCGGGCACGAACACGTGGCGGGGCACGCTCCGCAACGCGCTCTCGACGGCGGTCGTCCGGGCGTGCCCGTCCGCGCGCAGCTGGTCGACCAGGGCGTTGCGGAGACGCTCGGCGTCCGCCGCGGGGGTGGCGATCGTGTCGGTGTTCACCGCCCTGACGCTATCGACGCCGGCGTTTGCCGCGCCGGTCGACGCGGTGTTGTCACTCGTTCCCATGACTACCTCTCGTGCGATGTTGGACAGTGCGCTCTGGTCGTCCCGGAGGAGACCGGCGCGGTTGGCGTGGAAGATCACGTGGTGGGCGATGACGGCTCGCAGGCCGCGGGTGAGCCCGGCACTCGCGGCGAGGGAAGCGAGTGCAGTGCCCGCCCTCTCGAAGGCGGAGACCCAGTCGTCGTGCCCTGCGAGTGGGCCGTTGGGGCGGCACAGTCCGCGGGCTTCGGTGGTCATCAACTTCCGCATCGCGGGCACCAGTTCGGCAACCCGCCCGATGGGCGGAGGAGTGGCGGTCGGCTCCGCCGGCGTCTCGCTGACCCGCCTCACCGTCAGCCAGCTGTCAGGGGCCGACTTCAGCAGCGTGGCCGGTGCGCGGAACGTCACGCTCGCCGACGACGTCTTCGAGGGCGGCGGTGTCTCAGCCGCAGGTACTACGGGGATCGACCTCGCGGGCGACACCCTCTCGACGGTCTGCGGCGACGCGATCAGTCTGACCGACGGCAGTTCGGGGTCGGTGGAGAACACGGTCGCGCTTCCCCTCGGCACGACGACGTGCTCCGGCACCCCGGCCGAGATCACGGTGGACGCCGCCTCCGCCGCTCAGGTCACCGCGGACTACAACGCGGTCAACCCGTCGTCGACCGGGGCCGACTACGACTGGGCCGGCACCGTGTACGCCACCGCGCAGGCGTTCCGGGCAGCCACCGGACAGGGCACCCACGACCTGGATCAGACGAATCTGACGCTCCCCGGGTTCGGGCTGCCCGCGGAGCACTCACCGCTCGTCGACTCGGCCGACTCCGACGCTCCCGGTGAGCTGTCCACGGACATCGACGGCCGTTCCCGCGTCGACGACCCGCTGGTCCCCGACACCGGTACGGGCGCCGGCCACGACGACCGGGGTGCCACGGAGTTCCAGGACCCGCTCACCGCGAGCGGGATCGACATGACCTCAGGCGGGTACGTCGGTCTTCCGGTCACCGCCAGCGCGCAGTTGAGCAATCCGTGGTCGGACTCGACGGCCGGATTCACGTACACCTTCGACTTCGGCGACGGCACCACCGCCACCTCCACCACCGGCTCGGCCACGCACACCTACACCCAGGCCGCCGGGAGCAGTGGAGTCGAGGTCGTCGTGGTGGTGGACAGGGCCGACGGCAAGAGGGTCGGCGCCGCCGACCTCCGGTATGCGGTGGATCCGGTACCGGACCTCACCTCGACCGTCGGCTGTGCGACCAGCCCCTCGGCGCCGGACACCGCCGGCTGCTACTACGACGTCGACTCCGATCCCTACGCGATCACCAGTGACCGGATCACCTACGGCGACGGCTCGACGGCCGTCTCCGTCACCGCTCTCAGCGACACGGTGGAGCACACCTACGCGGCCCCCGGCACGTACACCGTCACGCAGACGATCACCGACTCCGGCGGGCGGACCACCACCACGACCACCAAGGCCACGGTCGGCGCGGCCTTCGTCACCGCGGGCCCCGAGCGGCTGCTGGACACCCGGTCCGGGACGGGCGCGCCCAAGCGGCCGGTCGGCCCCGGCGGCGTGATCCGGCTGAAGGTCCTCGGCGTGGGCGGCATCCCGGCGTCCGGGGTGACGGCGGTGACCCTGAACATCACCGACGCGGGCGCCACCGCCGTCGGCTATATGACGGTCTACCCGGACGGCACCACCCGCCCGAACGCCTCGAACCTCAACTTCCAGACCGGACAGGACAACCCGAACCTGGTCACTGTCAAGGTGGGCGCCGACGGCTACATCGACCTCTACAACGCGCACGGCGACGTCAACCTCATCGCCGACCTGGCGGGTTACTACACCACGACCAAGCCCAGCAGCGACGACCCGTACATGTCCGGCCTGGCCGCGGTGACCCCGACGCGGGTGCTGGACACGCGCAACGGCACCGGCGCGCCCAAGGGCGAGGTAGGGCCCGGCAGCACCACGACCGTCACCCTGCCGACGTACGCCCAGGGCGAGGCGACCGTCGGCGCCGTCCTCAACGTCACCGTGACCGGAGGCACCGGCAGCGGCTACATCACCGTCGCCTGCGACGGCCCCAACCCGCCGACCACGTCCACCCTCAACTACCGGGCCGGGCAGACCGTCTCCAACCTGGCCGCCCCCTGCGCGTACTCCGGCACGCTCCACATCTACAACAGCGCCGGGCACGTCCACCTGATCGCCGACCTCCAAGGGGCGTACACCAACGACCTGGCGAACTCGGGCGATGACCCGGACGCCCCCCGCGGCGGCCCCTTCGTGGGGACCACACCGACCCGTTTCCTCGACACCCGCGACGGCCTGGGCGCACCGGACAAGTCGCTGGGCGCGGGCGGCACCCTCACCGTGAAGGTCGCCGGTGTCGACGGGGTCCCCGCGGGAGCCTCGGCCGTGCTGGTCAACCTGACGGGCGTCGCTCCGACCGTCAACACCCACCTGACCGCCTACGGCGACGGAAGCCTGCCGAACGTGTCCAACGACAACCTGACGGCGGGCCAGACCCGACCGATCCTCGCCGTGGTTCCAGTGGGAGCAGACGGCTCCATCCACATCTACAACGCGCTCGGCTCGGTCAACGTCGTCGCCGACCTGGAGGGCTACTTCGGCTGACGCGTCGGCGGTCGTCCTCGCTCGGCCTCGCTCGTCCTCGCTCGTCCTCGCTCGTCCTCGCTCGGCCGTGTGAGCGAGCGATGCGGGTCCGATGCGTGAGCGGACGCGGCGATCGGCGCGCGCGACAGCAGGCCATGCCCAGGCCGTTCAGGGCGAGGGCCGGGAGCTGCCCCGAGGCGAGCCGGTCAGCCATCGTGGAGACGCGTTCACTGTTGCCGAAGACCTCACGTACTCGTGCACGGGGCGTCACTCTGTGCTCCGCGCTGCCGCAGGAGGGCGGGCGTCTGTCGCGTAGGGTCGAGGGAACACAGGGATCATGACGCCTACGCGGCAGGGTTCACCGACGCGGCTGAACCCGTGCCACCGAAGGGACACGCACCGTGGCTCAGCCCACGCCCGGCGATCAGCTCAACGCCCTCCAGCCCGCCTACCCCTCCATGACCCTCCTGGCCGCCGCCGTCATCGTCCACGACAAGGCCGCGGGCCGTGTCCTCGTCCTCCAGCGGGGCGAGCACGCCAAGTTCGGTCGTGGGATGTGGGATCTCCCTGTCGGCAAGAGAGAATCCGGTGAGCCCGTCACCGAGACCGCCGTGCGCGAGCTGTACGAGGAGACCGGGGTCGTCGTGGAGGCGGAGTCGCTGAAGGTCGTGCATGTCATCCATGCCGCCCTCGGGGTCGAGGCGCCCAGCGGGTTTCTCACCGTCGTCTTCGTCACCGACAAGTGGACCGGCGAACCCGAGAACCGTGAACCCCTCAAGCACGCGCAGGTCCGGTGGGTCCAAGTCGACGCCGTGCCCGAGGAGTTCGTGAGGGGCAATGGGCGGGCGCTTCGGCAGTACCTCGACGGCGTCGAACCGCAGGTGTCCCTGCACGGGTGGGCGTGAGCGTCGGGAGTAGGTTGAGCGGATGTCCACGTCGCCGGTGATCCTGTTGCTGTCGGGGAGTCTACGGGCCGGCTCCTCCAACGAGGCCGTGCTGCGCACCGCTTGTGCCGTGGCGGCGGACGTGAGGGTGGGCGCCGTGCTGTACGGCGGTCTCGCGGAGCTTCCGCACTTCAACCCTGATGACGACACCGACCCGTTGCCGGCGTCCGTGGCCGGACTGCGGGCGGGGTGGCTCGCGTCGTTGCGCGGGGTGGCCGATGCCGTGCCGGTCTCCAGGCCGCCCAGCAGGGTCGCGCCGGCCGCGACAGCCGCCGTACGGCCGAGGAGGTCGCGGCGGTCGAGGCCTTCGGGGGAGGGCGTCGGGTGTTGTGTGTCTCGCGGGTCCACTGAGTCTCCCGGTCAGTTGAGGACGGGTCGCCTCATGCTGTTGCGGGGGTCCGGGAACCGCCTAGCCTGCGGTCGTTACTCACAGCTTCCATCGGTGCAACTTAGGTTGCGTGGTGGAGGGGTTGACAGCCGTGGTGCTCAATTCACCCATCACAAGGCCGACTTGATCGTGCGCAGCACCGCGTCCGCCATGCCCCGCTCCCCTCGCGCGTTCGGGTGCACCGGCGCCGCGGGGCTCTCCGGTACGAGCGGTTCGATCCAGCGGGTGTCCTTCGCCGCGCAGGCGCTGTGGTCGGCGGACGGCGTGTACGTGTCGACGTAGCCGGCCCCCGCCGTCGAAGCCCGTTGCCGCAGCATCGAGTTGAGCTGTTGCTCCTTCTCCCGGAGGAAGGTCACGTCGCCCGGTGCGAGGGACATCTCCCGGCCGCAGTCGGCGCCGTCGGCCGGCAGGATCGCCGGGTACGAGACGACGTAGACCCGGGCCTCGGGGGCGCGGCGTCTGACCTCCTCCAGTACCCGGGTGAGCCGGGCGCCCGCCGTGTCGATCTTCTTCTTCACCGCGTCGGAGTCCCCGGTGACGTAGTTCCGTTCGCAGGGCGCGTCCTCGTCGATGTACTTGCCGCTGCCCGTCATCTCGTACAGCGCGCCCATCGCCACGCACCGTTTGATCATCGAGCTGAAGTCGATGTCGTTGCCGCCGATGCCGAGGGTGACCAGGCGGGTGGTGGACGAAAGCGCCCTGAGCTGGGGCGAGTTGGTGCCGTCGTTCGTGTTCTGCGCTGCCGTGAGGTCGGTGGTCGTGGCGCCGCTGCAGCTCACATCGTGGAAGTCCCCTCCCTTCAGGCCGAGTTCGGCGGCCACGAGGGCCGGGTAGTTGCCGGCGGAGCGGTCGCAGCCGGCGGGGGTGCCGGTGGGGTCGGTGATGCCGGGTCCGGCGGTGTAGGAGTCGCCGAGGGCCACGTACGGGCCCTTCGACGGGGCCGAGTAGGCGATGCCGGTGTGGCTGTCGTCGTTGCCGTCGCCGCCGCGGGTGACCAGGACGACGGTGAGCAGCGTGCCGCAGGCGAGGAGCCCGGCCACTCCGGCCTGTATGGAGGTTTTCAACGAAGTGCCCTCTCTGGCTGGTGAGTTGTGGACGTCCGCGGGCCCGGCGACGGGCGGGGGGAGTGCCCCGTCGACGGGCCCGGGACTTGTGCCGGTCCCCGTCCCCACGGGATCCGGCACCGCGAGGCCGCCTCCGCTCTCGGCGGCCCCGGTCTGCGGGGGTCCCTACGGGACCGGTGTGAGGCGGGCGGTCGGAGTGTCGGCGACCGGCGCCGGGACCTTGCGGCTCAGGGCCTCGCCCTCGACGTCCATGCGGGGCAGGACCCGGTCGAGCCAACGGGGCAGGTACCAGGCCTTGTTGCCGAGCAGGGAGAGGACGGCGGGCACGATCGCCATCCGGACGACGAACGCGTCGAAGAGCACCGCGATGGCCAGCCCGAAGCCGATCATCTTGATCATCGAGGCGCCCGCGCCGATGAAGCCCGAGAACACCGCCATCATGATCAGCGCGGCGGCCACGACCACCCGGGCGCTGTGCCGGAACCCGGAGACGATCGCCTGACCGGGCCCGTCCCCGTGGACGTACGCCTCACGCATCCGGGAGACCAGGAACACCTCGTAGTCCATGGCGAGGCCGAAGACGATGCCCACCAGGAAGATCGGCATCAGGCTCATGATCGGGCCGGTCTGGCCGACGCCCAACAGGCTTGCTCCGTGGCCCTGTTGGAAGACCGCCACGACCGCGCCGAGTGCCGCGAGCACGGAGAGCAGGAAGCCGAGCGCCGCCTTCAGCGGCACGAGCAGCGAGCGGAAGACCAGGAGCAGGAGGACGATCGCCAGGCCCACCACCAGCGCCAGGTACGGGATCAGCGCGTCCTGGACCTTCTGCGCCACGTCGATGTTCAGCGCGGTGGTGCCGGTGACCTCGAAGCTCGCGCCCGCGTCGGCGGCGATGGTCGGGCGTTCGTCGCGGATCGTCTGGACGAGTTCCTTGGTCTTCTCGTCGGTGGGACTGGTGGCCGGGGTCGCGGCGAACACCGCAGTGTCGCCCGCCGAGTTGAAGCGGGCCGGTGAGACGGAGACCACGCCGTCGGTGGCCGCGATCTCCTTCGAAATCGTCGCTACGGCGCTCTTCGCGTCGTCGGCCTTCTTGGCGTCCACGACGATGGTCAGGGGGCCGTTGAAGCCGGGGCCGAAGCCCTGGGCGAGGTCGTCGTAGGCGCGGCGTTCGGTGGTGGCCGTGGACTTGGCCTCGTCGCCGGGCATGCCGAGCTGGAGGCCGAGGGCGGGAAGAGCCATCGCGCCGAGGCCTACGACGCCGAGCAGCAGCACGGGGATCGGGCGGCGGACGACGAGCCGGGCCCAACGGCTGCCCCCGTTCTCGCCGTTGCCGTTGCCCTTGCCCCGATCGGCCTTCGCTTTGCGTTCGCGGCGGGAGAGGACGGCGTTCGGCCAGAAGCCGAGGACGGCCGGGACGAGGGTCAGGCAGATGAGGACCCCCAGGAGGACCGCGCCCGCCGCCGCCAGGCCCATCTTCGTCAGCATGGGAATGCCGACCACCGACAAACCGGCTAGTGCGATGACAACGGTTAGACCGGCGAACACCACTGCCGAACCCGCCGTACCGGCCGCCAGTCCTGCTGCCTCGCGCGGCGCGTGGCCCTTCTCCCGTTCCTCCCGATAGCGGGAGACGACGAACAACGCGTAGTCGATACCGCAGGCGAGGCCGAGCATCGTGGCCAGCGTGCCCGTGGTCTCGGAGAGGCCGAAGGCGCTGCCCAGGGCGAGGACCGCGGACATGCTGATGCCGACGCCGAGGATCGCGGTGAGGAGGGGCAGGCCGGCCGCGGCCAGCGAACCGAAGGTGATGAGGAGGACGACGGCGGCTATCGCGATGCCGATCGCCTCGGCGCTGCCGCCCGCCGCGGGCTGGGTCGCGAGGGCGTCGCCGCCGACCTCGACGGTCAGGCCCGCGTCCCGGGCCGTGTCGATGGCCCGCTCCAGGTGGGTCTTGGCCGCGCCGGTGAGGTCGTCGGCCTTCACCTTGAAGGTGACGGTGGAGTACGCCGTCGACGTGTCCTTGCTCACCGCCTTCGCGGCGAACGGGTCGACAGCGGAGGCGACTTGGGAACCGTCGGCCGCCTCCGTGACCAGCTTCTCGATCGCCGCCCTGTTCTCGGTCGCGGTGACCTTCCCGCCGTTCGGGGCGACGAAGACGATCCGGGCGCTCGCGCCGTCCGCCGCGGTGCCGGGGAAGCGCTGCTCCAGCAGGTCGAAGGCGCGCTGCGACTCGATGCCGGGCATCGTGAAGCCGTCGTCCGGGGCGGCGGGGGCCTTGGCGGCGGCGAATCCGACGGCGCCGAGGACCGCCACCCACAACAGGGTGACGAACCAGCGCCACCGGAAGGCCACACGGCCCAAGCGGTAAAGGAGAGTAGCCATGGCTGGGGAAGGCCTCCACGTCGGCGGTCGGTCGAGATCCAGATCGAGTTCGAGTTCGAGCTCGTGATCGTGGTCCCAAGCCTTCCGGCGGCGGCTCTACGGCACGAGGGAGTGCCCTCCCGAATGAATGGTGTAGCCCGCTACACCATCACGGCGCTGCTCAGCCCCTGCTCAGCCCCTGTCCAGGCCCTTCAGCCCGCGTTCAGCTCCGTCAACTGGCCCAGCGGCAGCGTGTGATGGGTCTGCAGGACCTTCGCGCGCAGATACCGGACGTTGTGGGCGGTGGTGAAGACGCCGGTCGGGACGCGGTCGTGGACATCGATGCCCAGGCCGCGCAACTGGTCCGCCTTGTCAGGGTTGTTGGACAGCAGGTCCAGGGACGTGATCCCGAGGGCGCTGAGCATCTGCGCGGCGGCCGTGTAGTCGCGGGCGTCCTCGGGCAGGCCCAGCGCGGTGTTCGCGGCGTACGTGTCGAGGCCCTGGTCCTGGAGGGCGTACGCGTCGAGCTTGTTGTAGAGGCCGATGCCCCGGCCCTCCTGGCGCAGGTAGAGCAGGACACCGCCGCGCTCGGCGATGCGCTCGACGGCCTCGCGCAGCTGGGGCCCGCAGTCGCAGCGGGCGGAGCCGAAGACGTCGCCGGTCAGGCACTCGGAGTGCAGCCGGACCAGCGGGGTGGTGCCGGGGGCGGGGTCGCCGAGGACGACGGCCACGTGTTCCTGGCCGTCGGTCAGGCCGTGGAAGGTGACGAGTTCGGCGTCGACGCCGTAGCCGTCCTGGAAGCGCAGCGGTACCCGGACGCGGGCACGCGGGGTGGCGGCGGGGAAGTCGGGCATGCGGGTCTCCGTGGTCCGGCGGCGGGTACTCCGGGATGTGCTTCAGTTTTGAAGCACATCCACGATCACGGACACTACCTCATGCTTGAAATTTGAAGCAACAGAATTGTGCCGCGGGTCACGAAGATGAAATACGGCTCACGAAGACGAAAGATGGGGTCACGAAGGTGAAAGACGGGTCACGAGCATGAAGGAGTGGAGCGGCGGCGCCACGGCACGTCCTCCGGTTCCTCCAGCGCCCGCGCGATCCCGGCACTGATCTCCTCCAGCTGGCCCACCTGCTCCGGGGTGAGATGGTCGAAGATCGCGGCACGGACGGTCTCGACGTGGCCCGGCGCCGTACGCTCCAGGACGGCCATCCCCTCGTCGGTCAGGACCGCGGTGCTGCCGCGCTTGTCCGACGGACACCCCTCTCGCCGCACCAGCCCGTCCTTCTCCAGCCGGGTCACGGCGTACGTCAGCCGGCTCCGGGTGATCTTCGACTTCTCGGCGAGGTCGGTCATCCGCAGTCGGCGGTCCGGCACCTCGGAGAGGTTGGCGAGGATGGAGTAGTACAGGTGGGGCATGCCGGCGTCCTGCTGGAGCTGCCGGTCGATCGCGTCCTCCAGGAGGTGCGTCGCGGCGATGTACGCGCGCCAGGCGCGCTGCTCCTCGGCGGTGAGCCAGCGAGTCGTCATGCCCCCAGTGTAGGTTTGTTTCAAACTTGAACCAAGCCCCACCGTGCCCAAGCCCCACCACGCCCAAGCCCCGCCCGCCTCCCACAGAGAGCGCGTCGATGTCCTTCCCCCACGTCCTGCTGTCCGCCGCCGTCTCCCTCGACGGCTACCTCGACGACACCGGCCCCGACCGGCTGCTCCTCTCCGGCCCGGCCGACTTCGACCGCGTCGACGAGGTCCGGGCGTCCGTGGACGCGATCCTCATCGGCGCCGGCACGATCCGCGCGGACAACCCCCGCCTCCTGGTCAACTCCCCTGAGCGCAGGGCCAGTCGCGTCGCCGCAGGCAAGCCGGAATACCCCCTCAAGGTCACGGTCAGCGGCTCCGGCGACCTGGACCCGACGGCCAACTTCTGGCACACGGGCGGCGACAAGGTCGTCTATACGACGGACAAGGGCGGGGAGCGGGCACGCGGGCTCGGCCTCGCCGCGGACGTCGTCACCCTCGGCCCCGACCTCGACTGGCGCCGGCTCCTGGAGCACCTGCACGAGGTCCGGGGAGTGGACCGCCTGATGGTCGAGGGTGGCGGCACGATCCACACCCAACTCCTCCAGCAGGGTCTGGCCGACGAACTCCAGTTGGTCCTGTCCCCGCTCTTCGTAGGCGACAGCAAGGCCCCCCGTCTCTTCGGCCCGGGCACGTACCAGGCGGGCCGTCTCCGACTCCTTGAGACCCGCCCCATCGAGGACGTGGTCCTCATGCGCTACGAACCCACCGCCCCCGGCACCGGCGACCTCCCCTCCGCCGCCGACCACCACTGGCTCGCGCTGGCCTGCGACCTGGCGGCGGACTGCCCGCCCTCGGAGACGGCGTTCAGCGTCGGCGCGGTGGTGGTGGCGGAGGACGGCACGGAGTTGTCCCGCGGCCACTCCCGCGAGTCCGGCGACCCGGTGGTCCACGCGGAGGAGGCGGCCCTGGCGAAACTGGACCCGCAGGACCCGCGCCTCCCCACGGCGACGGTCTACACCAGCCTGGAACCCTGCACCCACCGAGCCTCCCGCCCCAAGCCCTGCGCCCGCCTGATCCTCGACGCGGGCGTACGACGCGTGGTCACGGCCTGGCGCGAGCCGGACACGTTCGTGGCGGGGGCGGACGGGAGCGGGGCGCTGGCCGCGCAGGGGGTGTCCGTGGTCGTACTCCCGGAGTACGAGGAGCGAGCGAAGGCACCGAACCGCCATCTGACAGGCTGAGCGAAATCCAGCCCGTCCGGCGTTTGAGGACGAGGCCGTTCAGGCCGAAGCGGGGGTCTGGGGGCGGAGTTCCCAGCTGCGCCGACACCAACACCGGCTCGCCCCAACACCGCTCACCACGACCAATCGGCCCATCAGATCCTGCGCCCCACCGCCCACCGGGTCACGCTCGCAAGGAACCGGTGCGGACAACGCGGAGGTAGGACACATGAGGGCAGTGGGCCGGCGGCACGCCATCACCATGCTGGGCGCGTCCGTAGTCGTAGGGCTACTCGCCTCGTGCGGGACGGCGGACACCGGTACGCGAACCATGGCACGGGCACTGCCCGCAGACGCCGCGTTCACCCACCCCGGAGTCCTGGTCAGCAAGGGCCAGTTGGACGCCGTACGGAAGAACGTGGCTGCCGGCAAGCAACCCTGGCTGAAGGCGTACTTCGGGATGCGGGACAGCAAGTACGGGTCGTACAAGTACACGGCGAAGCCGTACGCCGACGTCGACTGCCCATGGAACGGCAAGGCCGCGCACGGCTGTGTCGAGGAGCGCGAGGACGCGATCGCGGCGTACACGCAGGCCCTGTTGTTCAGCATCACCGGGAAGCAGCATCACGCGCTCAAGGCGCGGGAGATCATGGACGACTGGTCGGCGAAGATGAAGGAGCACACCTCCGACGACGCCGGGCTGCAGACCGCGTGGGCCGGGTCTACCTGGGTGCGGGCGGCGGAGATCGTGCGGTACGCGCCGGGGGCCGGATGGCCCGCGGACCGGGTCAAGCGCTTCGAGACCATGCTGCGTACGGCCTACGAGCCGGAAGTCACCAAGAACCTGCCGGACTACAACGGCAACTGGGACCTCGCGATGACGGACGCGGCGATCGGCATCGCCGTGTTCCGCGACGACCACAAGGCCTTCGACGCGGCCGTCAAACGCTTCCGCGACCGCGTGCCCGCCTACTTCTACCTCGCCAAGGACGGCAAGGTGCCGCTCACCCCGGTGGGCTCGAAGGTCACCACCCCGCAGAAGCTGACGACGTACTGGTTCAAGCAGACGACCTTCAAGGACGGCGTCGCGCAGGAGACCTGCCGCAACTTCAAGCACGTCGGGTACTCGCTGGCGGCCACCGCCCATATCGCCGAGACCGCCTGGCACCAGGGCGTCGACCTCTACGACGGCGTCAAGGACCGGCTCAAGGCGGCCCTGGAATTCCACGCCCGCTACCAGCTCGGCGAGGCCGCGCCCGCGTGGCTGTGCGGCGGCAAGGTCGACCGGAACATGGGGCCCGACCTGGAGGTCGCCCTCAACCACCTGGAGGGCCGGCTCGGCGTGAAGGTGCCCGCCGCGCACAAGCTCGCCGAGTCCACCCGGCCGGCCGGCAGCGACGACCTCTTCGTCTCCTGGGAGACCCTCACGCACGCCGGAAACACCGCCGACTGAAACCTGTGTGACTTCGGACCCCGCGAATGGCGTATAGTTGCAATCACAACGGCGCGGGGTGGAGCAGCTCGGTAGCTCGCTGGGCTCATAACCCAGAGGTCGCAGGTTCAAATCCTGTCCCCGCTACTAAGGCCAAGGGCCGGAATCCAGAAATGGATTCCGGCCCTTGGTGTTTCTCCCCCTCTTTGATCCCCCGTGATCTCCCCGATCGGCCCACACCGCTCGCAGCCCTCCCCCCACCGGGAAAAACTGGATCCGTGGAGGCGGAGGGTCCGTACGTGCGAGCCGGCGGGCGTCTGCCCGGCGATCCCGTGCCCGACCCGGGCCTCGGCCCCGTCGAGGGACGGCGGATCTCCTACGCCCGCACCTTTGTCCGCCGGCTGCCGACGCTGCTGCTGGTCGTCGGGGCGTTCTACGACTACTTCACCCCGCAGGACTTCACCGCGGCCCCGTTCTTCACCGCCGCCCCGCTCGTCGCCGCCCCGCTCTACTCGCGGCGCGGCACCGTGCTCACCGGCCTGGTCTCCGTCGCCGTCGTCCTCGCGATCCACGTCAGGCTCGGCATCGTCTTCCACACCGACGCGGTCACCGAGGTGATCACCGTGGCGACGGTCGCCGTGCTCGCCGTCCTCATCAACCTCCTGGTCCGCCGCAGCAGCGAACAGCTCGCCTCCGCGCGCGAGATCGCCGAGGCCGCCCAGCGCGCCGTCCTGCCCGAACCGGCCGAGCGGATCGGCGGGTTCGAGATCGCCGCACGGTACGAGGCGGCGCAGGAGGGCGCGTTCATCGGCGGCGACCTGTACGCGGTGCAGGACACCCCGCACGGCGTACGGCTGGTCGTCGGCGACGTGCGCGGCAAGGGCATGGGCGCGGTCGCCGCCGTGGCCGTGGTGATCGGGGCGTTCCGGGAGGCCGCCGAGCAGGAGGCCACCCTGGAGGCGGTCGCCCAGCGGCTGGAGCGGGCGCTGGCACGCGAGGGCACCCGGCGCGACGGGCTCGACGCGTTCGAGGGGTTCACCACGGCCGTCCTCGCCGAACTCCCGCACGGCGACGGCGTCGTACGGATCGTCGACCGGGGCCATCCGCCGCCGCTGCTCCTGCACGAGGACGGCACCGTGCGCACGTTGCAGGTCCAGGAGCCCGCACTGCCGCTGGGCATGGGCGAGTTGGGGGTCTGGCCCGACCGCGCCGAGGAGTTCGCGTTCCCCGGCGGGGCCACCCTCCTCGTCCACACCGACGGGCTGTCCGAGGCGCGCGACTCCCACGGCGTCTTCTACGACCCCGGGGCGCGGCTGGCCGGCCGGACCTTCCGCAGTCCCGAGGCGCTGCTCGGCATCCTCGCCAAGGAGGTGCGCCGGTACTCCGGGGGCTGGATGACGGACGACATGGCGATGATCGCCGTACGGCATCCGTAGACAGGCAACTACGGCGGTTGTCACCGGTGGTGACCGGGTGAGAGCCCTCCGCATAACAACTGACATGCCGTCAGTACCTGTGGAAATTCCGAGACTTGGCCAACTCGCCCGTTTTTCGCCGGTGGTGGGCCGTTCGTCCAGCAAGGAAAGGTTAATGATCAAGCCGAACAGCTTGGAAACGGGCGCCCGTGTCTATTAACGTTCGATAACGCAGCGCGGTCGTCCCAGCCGTCACAAGAGACAGCTCCGTGCGCACGCGCCGAATCCCGCGAGGGAACCGGGGAACCACCACTTGGGGTGAATCGCTCGTCGACAGCCGTGGCGACACGGCAGGTTTACGCGCGTAGGAGACCTTCCTGCTCCGAACCCGTCAGCTAACCCGGTAGGCGAGAAGGAAGGAAAGGAGCACGCCCACGTGGCGTCCAACCAGGCTGCCCCAGAAGCCCCTGTCGTCTACGGCGGTTTCCGCCCCGACGAGGGCCCCTGGGAGGAGTGGAATCCCAGCGCGGAGTCCGTTCCTCCCAACCGCGGCAAGCACCGTGTCGCCAAGCAGCGTGGTGGCGGAGGATTCGCCCGCAGCTCCACCGTCCTGGGCGTCGGTGTCATAGCCGCCGTCAGCGCGGGCGGTATGGCCAGCGCCAACACCGGCAAGCCGCCGGTCTCCATCTCCCTGCCCGACCTGCCCTCGGTGGGTCATCTGCTGGACGACTCGTCCAGTAGTACCCCCAAGGGTTCCGCGACCGCGCTCAGCAGCGTCGGCGTGACCACCACCGAGACCGCCAAGGGCGCCTCGGACGCGGGCGAGCTGCTGCGCAACCGGATCATGGCGCAGGCCGAGTCGCAGCAGGTGCAGGTCGAGGGCAAGTCGAAGGCCGCCGTCGAGGCCGCCGTCGCCAAGCAGGTCGACGACGCCGCCGCCAAGGCCGAGAAGGACGCCGCGAAGAAGGCCGCCGACGCGAAGAAGGCCGCGGAGGCCGCCGCCAAGAAGAAGGCCGAGGCCGCGAAGCTCGCCGCGCTCGCCAAGCAGTACACGCTGCCGGTCGTCTCGTACACGATCACCGGCACCTTCGGCCAGGCCGGATCGATGTGGTCCTCCGGCTACCACACCGGGCTCGACTTCGCCGCACCCACCGGCACGCTGATCAAGGCCGTGCACAGCGGCACGGTCACCGAGGCGGGCTGGGCCGGGTCGTACGGCTACCGCACGATCATCACCCTCGACGACGGCACCGAGCTGTGGTTCTGCCACCAGTCCTCGATCAACGTCAGCGTCGGGCAGAAGGTCGCCACCGGCGACGTCATCGGCCGCGTGGGCGCCACCGGCAACGTGACCGGGCCGCACCTCCACCTGGAGGTGCACATCAACGGCGCCGCCACCGCGAGCGACCCGGCGCCCTGGCTGCGCAGCAAGGGCCTCAACCCCTGAGCGTCTGGAATATCCGGTTCCGGTCCGGCTGTTGAAGAGGGTCATGACTTCTCTTCGCAAGCTGGGCCGGTCCGACCTCGAGGTCTTCCCGCTCTCCCTCGGCGGCAACGTCTTCGGCTGGACCGCCGACGAGGCGGCCTCCTTCGCCGTCCTCGACGCGTACACGGCCGCGGGCGGCAACTTCGTCGACACCGCCGACTCGTACTCGGCGTTCGCGCCGGGCAACCACGGCGGCGAGTCCGAGACCATCATCGGCAAGTGGGTCAAGGCCCGAGGCAACCGCTCCGACGTCGTCATCGCCACCAAGGTCAGCCAGCACCCCGACTTCCCGGGCCTGAGCGCCGCCAACATCAAGGCCGCCGCCGACGCTTCCCTGCGCCGCTTGGACACCGACCACATCGACCTCTACTACACCCACTTCGACAAGGTCGAGGTGCCGGTCGAGGAGATCATCGGCGCGCTGGACGAGCTGGTGAAGGCGGGCAAGGTGCGGCACATCGCCGCCTCCAACATCACCCCGGAGCGCCTCCGGGCGTCCCTCGACTTCTCCGAGCGCGAGGGCCTGGCGCGCTATGTCGCCCTCCAGCCCCACTACAACCTGGTCTCGCGCGGCACATACGAGGGCGAGCTGAGCGAGCTCGCCGCGAAGGCAGGCCTGTCCGCGGTCCCGTACTTCGCGCTGGCCTCCGGCTTCCTCACCGGCAAGTACCGCCCCGGTACGACGGTCGACAGCCCGCGTGCCGAGGGCGCCGCGAAGCACCTGAACACCGAGCGCGGGCAACAGGTCCTCACCGCCCTCGACGAGGTCGCGCAGGCCCACGACGCCCCGGTCGCCACGGTGGCCCTGGCCTGGCTCGCCGCCCAGCCCACGGTCGCGGCCCCGATCGCCTCCGCCCGCACGGTCGAGCAACTGCCCGCACTGCTCGGCGTGGCCGAACTGACGCTGACGGACACGGAGATCGCCCGCCTCACACAGGCGTCGGCCTAAGGGCCGTAGAGGGCGTGTAGAGGGCCAGAGGTTGTACGGGTCGTAAGGGTCGCCGAGACCGTCGGGTCAGGACCGGTACGGGTTGTACAGGGGAGTCCCGTACGACCCGTACACCGGCGGCCACGGCGGTACGACCACCGGTACCGGCGGTGCCATGCGCCGTGCCGCGTAGTCCAGCGCGGGCCGCGCCACCTCCCGGCGCAGCCACAGCTCGTGCAGCAACTCCCTTTCCCGTACGACGAAGTCGGCGCCGGCGCGGCCCCGCCCGGCCCGGTGCCGCAGGAACGCCAGGGAGGTCGCGTACGCCTCGTACTGGGCGACCGAGCGGCCGGCCGGTCTGCCGAGGTGGTGGCGGGCGTACTCGCGGGCCAGCCGGCGGGCCTTCATCGAGCCGAGCACGAACGGTTCGGCCGGGATCAGCCAGCCCGCGTAGACGTAGGCGGGCAACTCCTCGCGCACGGTGCGCAGTTCGCGCTGCCGGGTCCAGATCGCGAGCCAGGTCAGCAGGCCGAACGCGGGGAGCATGAAGACGCCGTAGACCTCGAAGAAGCCGTACTGGCCGAACGTGGAGGAGCCGTTCCAGATCGCGTGCATGCCCATCGCGAGGAGCAGGCCGGTCAGGGGGACCAGGACGCGTCTGATGTGGTGCCGGTCGGGGGAGAGGGCGGCGATGCCGAAGCCGATGCCGGTGAGGACGGTGAACAGGGGGTGCGCGAAGGGGGACATGACGATGCGCACGAAGAAGGTCGCCGCGGTGACGGAGGTGAAGCCGCGGTCGCCGGTGAGCTGGTCGGTGCCGAAGGCGGTGCCGAGGTAGAGGATGTTCTCGGTGAACGCGAAGCCGGTGGCGGTGACCCCGGCTATCACCACCCCGTCGACGATCCCGGTGAAGTCCCGTCTGCGGAACAGGAAGACGAGGAGGACGGCCGCCGCCTTCGCCGACTCCTCGACGATCGGGGCTATGACAGTGGCGCCGAGGGTGTCCGCGCTGGTCGGGTCGGCGGTCGTGGTCGCTATCCATCTCGTCGCGAAGCTGTTGGCGACGATCGCTATCAGCGCGGCGGCGCAGGCACCCCACGCGAAGGAGAACAGGAGATTCCGCCAGGGCCCGGGATCGACGCGGTCCAGCCAGCGGAAGGCGGCGACGAGCAGCGGAACGGGCAGTACGGCGAGCCCGAGGCCGACCAAGAACCCTTCCGTGCCGGTCTGTTGGCGGACCAGCGCGAGGATGACGAGCCCGGAGAGCGTGAGCAGGGCGATCAGCGCGCCGTAACGGACCCAGTTCCGCTGCCACCAGCGCCCCCGCGGCCCGTGCCCGGGCACACCACCGGCGGGGTGGCCGGGGTGTGGGGGGTACGGCGGAAACGTGGCCACGGCATCGACCCTAACGAGGTACGGGCACGGCCCGCGATGGAGCCTGGCGTCAGCGCTGGTCCTCGTGGGGTACGCGACGGAAGAGCAGATCGTTCACGACATGTCCCTTGTCCAGTCCCTGGCCCTCGAAACGAGTCAGCGGCCGGAAGTCCGGACGGGGCGCAAAACCGCCGTCAGGTTGGCTGTTCTCGAAGTCCGGGTGCGCACCGAGCACTTCGAGCATCTGCTCCGCGTACGGCTCCCAGTCGGTCGCGCAGTGCACGGTCGCACCGGGCTTGAGCCGGGTCGCGGCGAGCGACAGGAACTCCTCCTGGATCAGCCGCCGCTTGTGGTGCCGCTTCTTGGGCCAGGGGTCCGGGAAGTACACGCGCAGCCCGTCGAGCGAGTCCGGGGCGAGCATCTCGCGCAGCAGGATGATGGCGTCCCCGTTGGCGACGCGGATGTTGGACAGGCCGTGGTGGTCGGCGAGGCCCAGCAGGTTGCCCTGGCCCGGGGTGTGCACGTCGGCGGCGAGGATGTTCGTCGCGGGGTCCGCGGCGGCCATCTGCACGGTGGCCTCGCCCATCCCGAAGCCGATCTCCAGCACGACCGGGTTGTCGTTCCCGAACAGCTCGGTCAGCTCGACGACCCGCTGCCCGTCGATGTCCAGCCCCCATTTGGGCCACAGCCGTTCCAGCGCGTCCGCCTGCCCGGCCGTCACCCGACTCCTGCGGGGCTGGAAACTCCGGATGCGCCGCTCGAAGTGGGAGCCGGCGGGGTCGGGCTTGGGGCCGTCGGGGAAACGGGGTTCGCCCTTGGCACGGATTCGCTGCGCGGGCTCGGTGGGGACGTGACCTAGGTCATCCGTGGTGGGCCGAGGGGCGTCGGGGGCGTTGATGGAGTCAGACACAATGCGTCGATTTTACGGGGAGCCGGGGGCTGGATGGCGTCCGCCCAAGCGTCTGCGTGATTGCGGTGTGCCCGCGGGTGCGGGTTCGTCGTGGCTGGTCGCGCCCACGCGGCGGAGCCGCACATGTCACAGCCCCGCGCCCCTTAGGGGGCTGCCCTTCCCGGCGTTTGGAGTGGCTGTCGCCCCTGGTGCAGTACGGCCAAGGCCCGGTGGGCCACCTCCCTTCCGATGGGCAGGGAGGCGGTCGCCGCTGGGCTGGGGGCGTTGAGGACGTGGATGGCGCGGGGGCCCTCCTTGATCAGGAAGTCGTCTACGAGGGTGCCGTCCCGCAGCACCGCCTG
Organism: Streptomyces sp. NPDC058469; assembly: GCF_042721125.1. NCBI lineage: Bacteria > Bacillati > Actinomycetota > Actinomycetes > Kitasatosporales > Streptomycetaceae > Streptomyces > Streptomyces sp. NPDC058469. The sequence continues at coordinate 9,554 of NZ_JBHXME010000066.1, read as the reverse complement.
CGCCCGCACCCCGGCCGCCGAAGGGACCAGGTCGTCCGGTGTCACGGCCGGGAGGAGGCGCCGTACGGCCTCCGTGAACGCGGCCTTGGACACCGAGCGCCGCAGCTCTCCCGCCCCGTACCGCCAGTGCTGCCGGGCCATGCGCCATACGCCGGGCCAGGCCGCCGTCGCCGCGATCTCCCGGGGGCGTACGACGCCCCAGTCGTAGCCCTCGCGGGCCAGGGCCGGTACCGCGTTCGGGCCGAGGTGGACGCTGCCGTCCATCCCGCGCGTGAGGTGCACGCCCAGGAACGGGAACGCCGGGTCCGGTACCGGGTAGACCAGGCCCCGGACCAGTTCGGGACGGGCCAGGGTGTAGTACTCGCCACGGAACGGCACGATCCGCATCTCCGGGTCGTCGCCGGTGAGACGGGCCACCTCGTCGCAGTGCAGGCCCGCGCAGTTCACCAGCACGCGGGCGCGGACGACGTCACCGCCGGTCGCGGTCACCGTGCGGACGGCGACCCCGCGCTCCGGGCGCCGGTCGATGTGGGCCACGCGCGCGCCGTAGCGGATCTCCGCGCCGGAGGCCTCGGCCAGCCGCCGGGCGACCTCGGTGTAGTCGCAGATCCCGGTCGTCCCGACGTGTATGGCCGCGAGGCCGCGCACCTCCGGTTCGTACTCCGCTATCTGGGTGGCGCCCAACTCCCGGACCGGGATGCCGTTCTCCCGGCCGCGCTGCACGAGCGCGTGCAGGCGGGGCAGCTCGGCGCGCTCGGTGGCGACGATCAGCTTGCCGGTCACGTCGTGCGGGACGCCGTACTCCGCGCAGAACGCGACCATCTCGGCAGCGCCCCGCACCGCGTACCGCGCCTTGAGCGACCCGGGCCGGTAGTAGACCCCGCTGTGGATCACCCCGCTGTTGCGGCCCGTCTGATGCCGGGCGGGCCCGGATTCCTTCTCCAGCACCGTCACCCGCGTACCCGGCGCGGCACGAGTGATCGCATACGCCGTCGACAGCCCGACAATCCCGCCTCCGACCACGAGCACGTCACAGTCGTACCCGACCACGGTGCACCACCTCCCGGCTTCGATAGTGCACTGCGCCACTGACAGTGCCTTCAAACCCCGGGAGGGCAGAACCCCGCAAGGGGCGCGGGGCCGTATCGATGTGCGGCTCCGCCGCGTGGGCGCGACAAGCCACGACGAACCGGTACTCGCGCACCCACCGCACCACGCAGACGCTCAGGCGGGCGCCATCAACAACGGCCGAGCCCTCTCCCGCAGCTCAACAACCTGCGGCTCGTCCCCATACGGCTCCAGCCGATGCAGGAGATCCTTCACATACTCGGTCGTACGGGCCGAAGAGATGCGCCCCGCGACCTCCACCGCCCGCACGCCCTGCTCGCATGCCGCGTCGAGGTTGCCCGACTCCAACTCGGCGACCGCCGAGACGACCAGCCGGAGACCATGCGAGCGCACGAACTCCTCCGTCGGCTTCGACAACGCCTGCTCCGTGAACCGCCGGACCTGACGCGGTGCCTTCAAGTCGCGGTAGCACTCGGCGGCATCGGCCGCGAACCGGTCGTAGGAGTAGAAGCCGAGCCAGGACGGATCGTTGTCGCCCTCCCGGGACCGCTCAAGCCACCCCTCGGCCGCCTTCAGGGCCGCACCGGCCGCCTGGGCATCCCCCGCCTTCGCATGGGAGCGTGCCTCGACGAGCCGGAAGAAGCTCATGGTGCGGGCGGTCGCGAGCCCCCGGTTGCGTTCCAGGGCCGCCTGCGCGAGGTCGACGCCCTCGTCGCCGAAGCCCCGGTAGGTCGCCTGCAACGACATCGAGGCGAGAACGTAGCCCCCTAGGGGCACGTCCGCCGCCGCGCGGGCAAGGCGCAGCGCCTGGATGTAGTACCGCTGGGCCGCCTCCTGCTGACCGGTGTCGAAGGCCATCCACCCGGCGAGGCGGGTGAGTTCGGCACTCGCGCCGAACAGGGCCCTGCCGACCTCGTCGGAGTACGAGCCGAGCAGCAGCGGTGCCGCCTCCACCCGCAGACACTCCGGCACCATCGACGAACGCCAGTCGCCGCCCCCGTACTTGGAGTCCCAGCGCCTGGCGTCCTCCGCGGCCTCCCGCAGCTTCTGCACATCGCTGTGGCCGACTTTGAGCGGTGTCCCGGAACTCTCGACGGAGTTCGCCTCGCGGGCCACCGAACTGTCGGCCGGGGTTATCAGCCACCGTGAGGCGGGCGTTGCGTATGCGCTGACTGCGAACGACCCGGCAAGGGACTGCCAGATGCCGCCGGAACCGGCCCGGCGGCCGGCGAGGTCGAGCCGGTACAACTCCGTTGCGGAACGCACGGCTTGACCGACGTCCCTGGGGAAGGCGAGGCCCACTTCCGGTGCGGGATCCGCGTCCGCCAGGCCGATCTCGTGGAGCGGCACAGGGCGGCCGAGCTTCTGGCCGATGGCGGCCGCGATGAGGTGCGGAGCGGCGCCCTGGGGCACCATTCCCTTCGACACCCAGCGCGCCACCGACGTCTTGTCGTAGCGAAGTGTCAACCCGCGTTGAGCGCCAAGATCGTTGACGCGACGCGCGAGTCCTGCGTTGCTGATTCCCGCGAGGGCGAGAACGGTGCCGAGTTTTTCGTTCGGCCCGCGTTGCTCCCTGGACATGCGCCACCCCTCGACACAGACGGCTGCCGCGCTGGCATAACCACCCGGCATTCGTAAACCCAGCGTAGTTCGCCGCATCCCAAGCGTTAAGGGGCATTGTTCCGGTTGGCGGGATTGTGGTCCGTACGCGAGTGCGGGGTTTGCACGCAGGGTTGCGACGTGCCCCCGTCGTGTGGCCGTGCGCCCGTGTGTGCGCTCTTCTCCGGCCATCCCGGGAGCGCTTCGATGGATCGTGCGTGGGTCGGCCCGCTGTACTGGATCCAGTGGGCTGGGGGACACCGCCGCCTACATCCCCGCGGGCGGCGGACCGGTCCGGGAGGCGTACTCCGCCTCCCGGACTGTGCGCGGTGCGAAGCGGTGCGCACGGCATGTACGGAGCGTGCGCGAGCCTGTGCTTGTTACGCCGATTTGGCCGAAAAGCACCCCTGCCTCCCGAGGTCGAATACCGCTCCTACCATGGGAGTTGAGGGCGCGTTAGGTGTTTTGGGGGAGCGTATCGGGGGCGCATTCGCGTCGCGGACGTAGGGTCATGGTTGTCCGGTTGTCCCTCGTCCAGGGCGTCTTCACGCGATCTCAAGCGGCTTCTCCGGCCCTCCGGAAGGCGTCCTTCATGGCAGCATGGTGCCCAGTTCGTGCGGTGCACTGGTTGTCCACAGCCTGTGGAGGCGTCGATGCGGTGGTTGGTGGGATGGAGCAGTACCGCCGCTGGAGCCGCCGCGATCGGTTCCGCGGGGGCGACTGGGCTCGACGGTGAGACGGTGCACCCGGTGGGGTCCCAACTCCTGTGGGGCGACCCGGATCCGCTGTGGGCGGTCGGCGACTGGCGGCCCGACGAGGTACGGGTCGTGAAGGTCGACGCCGAGACCCGCATCGCCGTCCTCGGCACCTGCGGCGCCTCCGATGAGGAGCTGCGGCTGAGCCTGTTCTCCGCGCGCGGAGGGGCACTTCGGCATCTGACGGCCTGGTCCGGCAGTTACACGGCGGTCGTCAAGGTCGGCCGCCGCACCATGGTCTGCGGTGATCTCGCGGGCGCCAAGCCGGTGTTCTACACCCCCTGGGCCGGCGGTACGGCGTACTCCACGGCCGCGCTCCCGCTCGCCGACCTCATCGAGGCCAACCTCGACTTCGGGCACCTCGCCGCGCTGCTCGCCGCCCCGGACGTCCCGGCCGCGCTGCACGACTCGACGCCGTACGACGGGGTGCGGCGCATTCCGCCGGGGCATGCGCTGGTCCTGCGCGCCGGGGCGCGCGAGATCGCCGGGTACGAGCCGGTCGCCTCCCTCGCGGTCGCGGCGGCGGCCGTCGACCCGGACAGCGCGGTGGACGCCGTACGGGACGCACTCGTTGACGCCGTGCGCGCCCGCCTCTCCGCACCGCGCCACGTCCCCGACATAGACCCAGGGCCTGTCCCGGGCATGGGCCCCGCCGAACGGCGTGCCGCGCGCGGGATGCCGGTTCCCGGGATCGGGGCCGACCTCTCCGGGGGGCCCGCCTCCGGGACGCTGGCCCTGCTCGCCGCCGGGCTGCCGGGGGCACCGGGCACGGTCCTCGGGCACGGCACCGGCGCGGGCGAACGGCTCCTCGCCGTCACGTTCAACGATCTCGCCGTCCCCGGCCGCGAGTCCGAGGTGGAGCGCGCGGGCACCCTCGCGGCCAACCCCCGCCTGCACCACGTGGTGGTCACCGGCGGCGAGGACGTCCTGCCGTACGCCGAACTCGACGGCCCCCTCACCGACGAACCCGGCCCCTCCCTGATCACCGCCGCCCGCCACCGCGCGCGGCTCGCCGCGGGCAGCGCCGACCACTTCACCGGGTACGGCGCCCGCCAGGTCCTGGACGCGCACCCGGCCCGCCTCGCCGACCTGCTGATGGACCGCAAACGGCGCCATCTGGTGCGCCCGGTGGCCGCGTTGGCGAAGGCGGACGGTTCGGTGATGGTCCCCGGGCGCGTCTACGGCGCGGCCCGCCGCCTCGCCCGCACGCCCTACGGCGCGGGACTCGAAGTCCTCGCCGACCGGCTGATGAACCAGCGCTTCGACGAGCCCGGAGGCGCCGTCGGAGCCTCCCTCGCCGCGCTCACCTGGGCCAGACCGGGCCCCGCCGCACGCTGGCTGACCGGTGAGGCCCTGGCTGAAGTATCGGTTCGCCTGCAGAGTGCGCCCAGCCGTCAGGGCAGCGGCCCGGGCCAGCGCCCCGGCGACTTCCGCGCGCGTGCCGCCCTCGCCCGCCACGCATCGGATCTCCGGGTCCTGGAACAGGCCGCCGAGATCCGCTCCCAGCGCCTGCACACCCCGTTCCTCGACAACCAGGTGGTCCGCGCCTGCCGCTCCCTCCCCGAGGCGCTACGGGTCCAGCCGGGCGCCCGCGCGGCGATCCTGCGCACGGTCCTGGAGGGCGCCGGCGTGGGCGACCTCCCGCCCGGCTGGGGCGCCCCCTCCCACGCCTCGGCGGCAGCCGCGGCCCGCAAGGGTCTCCGGGTGTCCGCGGACTCCCTGATGGACCTGTTCGCCACGCCCCTGCTCGCGCAGGCGGGCCTGGTGGAGGCCCGAGTCGTCCGCAAGGCCCTGCGTGCGGCGGCCCAGGGGGAGCCGTTGCCCTTGGACGGCCTCGCCGACCTGGTGTCCCTGGAACTGTGGCTGGGACGCCTGCTGGCCCGCCGGGGCACTTGCTGGACGGGAACACCGGCACGCGCGCGTGCGGTACCGGAGGGGATCAGGCCGCAGCGGGGGGCGTTGGCTTCGGGCGCGTGAGCCGGGGTGGTGTGATCGGGAGCGGGCGGCGAGGATGACAGGTCCACGTAGGCGTCAGCGCCCCAAAGAGGCGCGGGGCTGTGTCGATATGCGGCTCCGCCGCGTGGGCGCGACCAGCCACAAGGGCGCCGCAGCCGACCAACAACCCACCGCGCTACGGCTTCAACCCGCGCAACGCCAACGTCAGCAACCTGTCCGCCAGTTCAGGACCCCCGGGGCCCAGGTCGGCCGTCGTCACCGCGCACACCCCGAACCGCCCCGAACCGCCCCATCCACCCGCCCCGCCGCGAAACCCCGTGCCCCCGTCCCGCCCGCCCGGCGACAATGGTCCGGTGCGGTACAAAATCCTGGGTAGCACCCGGGCGGAGGACGAACAGGGCACCGGCGTACCCCTCGGCGGTGCGCGGCTGCGCGCCCTGCTCGCCGTCCTAGCCCTGCACCCGGGCCGGATCGTCCCCTTCGGCACCCTGATCGACGAGGTGTGGGCGGACGACCCTCCCCAGGACGCCCCGGCCGCCCTCCAGGCCCTGGTCGGCCGGCTCCGCCGCACCCTCGGTAAGGACGCGATCGCCTCCGACCCCGGCGGCTACCGCCTCGCCGCGACCCGGGACGAGGTCGACCTGTTCGTCTTCGAACACCTCGTACGCCGGGGAACGGCAGCCCTCGACCGGGGCGACGCGACCGTCGCCGCCCGCGACCTCGGCGAGGCGCTCGCCCTGTGGCGCGGGCCCGCGCTCGCCGACCTCCCGGACCGGTCTGCCGCCGCCCGCCCCGACGCGCTGCGCCAGGAGGCCACCCGCGCGCGGGCCGAGGCCGACCTGCTGCTCGGCCGCGCCGCCGACGTCGTACCGGAACTGAGGGAACTGACCGCGGCGCATCCCTACGACGAACCGCTGCGCGCCCTCCTCATCCGCGCCCTGCGCGACGCGGGCCGCGGGGCCGACGCGCTCGCCGCGTACGAGGCGGCCCGGCGCGCACTCGCCGAGGGGCTCGGCACCGACCCGGGGCCGGAACTCCGCGCGCTGCACGGGGAGTTGCTCACGTCGACGGCACCGGCGAGCGCGGCGCCCGCTGCCCCCGGGCGCCCCGAACGCAACGGCAACCTGCGTCCGCGGCTTACCTCTTTCGTGGGCCGGGAACCCGAGATCGCCGCCGTCCGTTCCGAATTGCACAGGGCCCGCCTGGTCACGCTCACCGGACCGGGCGGCTCCGGAAAGACCCGTCTCGCCGAGGAGGCCGCCGCCGGGCTCCCGCAGGCGTGGCTCGTCGAGCTGGCCCGGCTCGACCGGCCGGAGGCGGTGCCGGGCGCGGTGGTCAGTGCCCTCGGTCTGCGCGAGACCGCGCTGCTGACCACCGAGTTGGTGACCACGCAGGACGACCCGGTCGCCCTGCTGGTGGAGTACTGCGCCTCGCGCGGCCGACTCCTGATCCTTGACAACTGCGAACATGTCATCGGCGCGGTGGCCGACCTCGCCGAAACGCTCCTGACCCGCTGCCCGGGGCTCACGATCCTCGCCACCAGCCGTGAACCCCTGGGCGTCCCCGGCGAGTCCGTGCGCCCGGTCGAGCCCCTCGTCCCCGACCAGGCGCACCGCCTCTTCACGGAGCGCGCCGCCGCCGTCCGCCCCGACGCACAGGCCGTGCTCCAGGACACGGAGGCGGTCGCGGAGATCTGCCGCCGCCTCGACGGCCTGCCCCTGGCCATCGAACTGGCCGCCGCCCGGCTCCGGTTGCTCACCCCGCGGCAGATCGCCGACCGCCTCGACGACCGCTTCCGCCTCCTCACCTCCGGAAGCCGTACGGTGCTGCCCCGCCAGCAGACCCTGCGGGCCGTCGTCGACTGGTCCTGGGAGCTGCTCGACGAGCCGGAGCGGACGGTGCTGCGCGAGGTCTCCGTGTTCGCCGGCGGCTGGGACCTCCCGGCGGCGGAGGCCGTGTGCACCGGCCCCGCGGCTCATCTCATCGGCTCCCTGGTCGACAAGTCCCTGATCGTGGCCACCCCGGGGGACGCGGCCGGCGGCATGCGCTACCGCATGCTGGAGACCATCCACGAGTACGCCGTGGAGCGCGCCGCCGAGACCCCGGAGCTGCGGTCGGCGGCCGAGCGAAGACACCGCGCCTGGGTGCGCGCCCTCGTCGAGGAGGCCGAGCCCCTGCTCCGCTCCGGCGACCAACTCCCGTGGATAGCCCGCCTGGAGACCGAGCTCGACAACATCCGGGCCGCCCTCGCCCGCTCCGTCGCCGACCGCGACGAGGCGGAGGCGGGCGCCCTGGCCCTCGCCGTCGGCTGGTTCTGGTGGCTGCGCAACTACCGCCCCGAGGGCGCGGACTGGGTGGTCCGCATCCTCGCCCTGACCATGCCGGACGGGCCCGCCCAGGACCCGTTCGAGACCTACGTCGAGAGCTACGTCGCCGACCCGGAGGCGGATGCCCGGCACCCCCTGCACACCCAGCGGATGGACCTCCGGCTGCTGAATCTCTTCCTCAGGGCCGAGTCCGAACTCCTGGGCCGGACGGCGGACGGCCTGCTGGACGAGCGGATGCGGCAGTACATGAAGCTGATCCAGGACTTCTTCGCCGCCGGCGGCCCGCAGGCGGCCCGTATGCCGGGGCTCATCTGGCCGCTCACCGCCTACTTCCTCACCGAGACGATGGACATCCGGCCCGCCATGGAGGCGGCGGTCGTCAACGTCCGTGTCCACGGCGGCGACTGGGAGAACGCGGTCCTGCTGATGTTCCGCACCCACCTGCTCGTCGACTCGCCGGGCGGCATGGCGGGCATCGACGAGGACCTGAAGACGCTGAAGGCGCTCTGCGGACGCGTCGGCGACCGCTGGGTGCGCGCCCAGCTGTCCAGCGCGGTCGGCGAGGCCGCCATGGTCCGCGGCCGCTTCGAGGAGGCGAGGACGGCCTACGAGGAGGCGCTGGCGCTCGCCTACGAGGTCGGCGCCTACACCGAGACCCCGTTCCTCATCGCCCGCCTCGCCGAACTCGCCTTCCGCGCGGGCGACCGCGCCAGTGCCCTCGCCGGCCTGGAGGAGGCGACCGAGGAGTCCGAGCGGCACGGCGTGCCGGACGCCCGCGCGTTCGTCCTGATGCTGCGCGCGCACATCGCCCTGGAGGACGGGGAGATCGCCCGCGCGCGGGAGTTGAGCGACCGGGCCTCGGCGGAGAGCGAGAAGGGCACGCCCCCGCCGCAGTTCACCGCCGGCCTGCACACGGTCGCCGCTCTGGTCACGGCCGCCGAGTCCGGTCCGAAGCGCGGACTGGAGATGATGTCCGCCACCCTGCGCGAGGCCGTCGATCAGCACTGCGCCGACGCGCTGATCGCGATGCTGGTGGACCAGACGGCCCTGCTCTCCGCGGAACTCGGTGAACTGCCGCGCACGGTACGGCTGTTGGCGGTAGGCGACCGCTGGCGCGGCGGCCACCCGCGCCCCATGCCGGAGCGCGCCCGCGTCGAGCGCGCCGAGGCCACCGCCCGCGCCGGCCTGGGCACCGAGCGCTACGCCGCCGAACGCGCCCGCGGCGAGACCCTCACCATGGACGAGGTCCTGGCCGAACTGCCCGTCCCGGCGTAGCACCGACGTAGTGCCCTATCGGCACGCGCCTACTGGCACGTGAACTTCGACTCCGCCCAGTCCGCCAGCGCCAAGTTGTCGAAGGAACTGTGCGGTTCGACCACGAGCCGTACGGTCCTGCGCCCGGCGAGGTTCACATGGACGGGCACCGCCGCGTCCCCGCCGTCGATCTCCCCGGACTGCCACAGCCGGACCCCGTCGGCGTACACCGAGAAGTAGACCTTGCCGAGCCCCAGCATCATGTCGTCGACGCCGACCGTCGCGTCGTAGGAGACGCACTGGCGGTTGAGGGCGATCGTGACGGAGGAGCGGCCGTGCACGGTCGCCCCGTGCGCGTACCGGGTGCCGCCGATCGAGACGCCGTAGCGCTGCCACACCCAGCTGCTCTCGCCGAGCTGGATCTCCGGTGCGGTGCCGTCGCCGTTGACGTTGTAGGAGAGTTCGCTGACCTGGAAGATCGTCGGCGCGGGTGGGGGCGTCGGGGTCGGGGTGGGGGTCGGTGTCGGCGTGGGCCTGGGGGTCGGCTTCGGAGTTGGGGTGGGCTTCGGGGTCGGTGTCGGCCGGGGGGTGGGCG